>JAAYFR010000301.1 GCA_012728155.1 Bacteroidales bacterium
CATAACGAGCTTGATCCCGAAGTAATAAAAAAATATGGACAACTCAAAAGTGACCCAACTCTTTCCGATATTTTCATACTCGATCAAATCGAAAAAAATGAAGCAGAAATATTGACAGATCTCAACGCTATATTTAGCAAGAACAAAGTATCTACAGCTCTTTTTCTGGATAACGGCACCACGCAGTTTAAAAAATTATTTATCCCCATCCTACAAAAATCCGACATCCATCTCTTCCCCTATATATACCAGATCGCCCAGCAGGAGAATGTAAAAATCATGATCTGGGATGCGATCGGCATGATTGAATCGGATGCAAAGAATCAGAAGCTCTATCAATTCATCAACAAGAAAACAGGAGGAGGTATCTATTTGTGGGACAATAACAAAAAGATAGAGTGCGACTTTATCCATGAACAAGATCTTATGATTATCGGTCTCGGTGGATGGCATAAATTGATCTGTACGCCCCTCTCATGGAGAGAATGCCTCCCGTCAATGCTCATTATTAAAGAGACAATAAACCCAATCCAATTATGAACCCAATCGATATAAGGCAGCAACTCTCCATTATCTATTCATACATCGAACAGAAGCAGTTGAAAAATGCCCTTGAAGGCATTAAAGAATTTTCATCCGTTCGGCAAAACTGGATAGTATCGGAAAAAATGAGCGAACTGATCACCAATTATCAGTTCATGCTTCACTACCTGATTGAAGGTAAAAAGGATCCGGAGCAACAACGTATTTACAATAAGTTGATCCGCGACATATATACCGTAGCGGAAGATGCTGCAGAGCAGCTGCTTCTACTAGAAAGCCGATCCCTCTTTTTCGATACAATGAGGTTGATGGAGGTGCGTACTCCGTTAACCATGGAAGAGTATAGGAGCATCATCACCAAACAGGCTGATACCCTCTCTTTTATCGGTCTATTGGAAGAGGGAACCGACAAAGAATCCCGCATGAGGCAGGCCGCAATCACACATGAACATACGCAACAGGAACTGTTCTATACAATTTTTGCCGCTCCACGTGCAAATAACGACTTCATCGCCTCCTGTCGCCATTTCATGGAAGAGGAGTCAGTTCCACGCCAGGATAAAATGCTCTTTATCTCAGCAATGACGATGAATCTCTTACAACGTTTCGATGCGCAGAAGATTGAATTCCTGCTCGACATGTGCAATCATCCGGAACCGGAACTGGCCATCCGCTCCATCACCGGTATCATCCCCATCTTCCAACTATACAATTCGCGGTTAGAATTGTACTCCGGATGCAGCAACCGACTGAAATTGCTCTCCGACGACAAGACCTTCGGCCGCCGTTTCATGGCAGCAGTCATCGGTTATATCCAGGCACATGAAACCGAAAAGATCACTAAGAAACTGACCGAAGAGATCATCCCCGAGATGATGAAACTGAGTCCGATGATTGGGAAGAAGATCAAACTGGATGAGTGGATGGGCGAAACCGGCTTCGACGAAAAGAATCCCGAATGGCAGAAGATATTGGATGAAGCAGGGTTGACAGATAAGTTGCAGGAATTTACAGAGTTGCAGATGGAAGGTGCCGATGTGTTCCATTCCACCTTCGCGAACCTCAAGTCTTATCCTTTCTTCCACCAGATGAGTAACTGGTTTTTGCCGTTCACACCCCAACACAGCAGCATACAACAACTGTTTTATAACCGGTCGGAAAGCGATTCTCTCGTGGAGATCCTCTCCGGCACGTCTCTTATCTGTAATTCCGATAAATACTCATTCTGTCTCAGCATCATGATGATGCCCGAGAATTACAAGAAGATGATGGCCTCTCAATTAGGTGCCGAAAGCGATCAACTGAAAAACATGGAGAAGGAGGAAGAGACCCTCAATCCTTTCCAGAAAGAGGAGACCATGATCAAACAGTATATCCAGGATCTCTACCGTTTCTTTAAACTGTTTCCCCGCCGCAGTGAATTTCATGATATCTTTGAATTGCCGCTCAACTACCACCGCTTACCGGCATTTCAACCGGTTGTGATGCAACCCAACCATTTGGAGAAGATAGCGCTCTACTATTTCGAGAAAAACAACTTTAACGAAGCACTTAGCGCCTATACTCTTTTAGCGGAAATAAGAAACGGCAAGAGTGAGATCTGGCAGAAGATAGGCTATTGCCGGCAGATGATGGGCGATATGAAAGAAGCATTGGAGGCCTACTTGCATGCCGACCTGATGGAGGAGAACAACACATGGGTACTGACTCGAATTGCTCATTGCTACAGGGTGCTGAAAGAACCGGTCACTGCCTTGGAATATTACCGCCGGCTGGAACAATTCCGTCCCGACGATCTCAACATCCAACTCAACATCGGACATTGCCACCTGGAGCTGAAAGAGTATGAAAAAGCACTCAACTACTATTTCAAGGTGGAGATGCTCAACAGCAATAACACCCGCGCGTGGCGCTCCATCGCTTGGTGCGCTTTCCTGTCACGCAAGCTTGATGTGGCAGAGAGATATTACGCCCGGATACTGGAAGCCAAACCCAATGCCCACGATTATCTCAACGCCGGTCATGTGGCACTATGCCTCGAACAGACAAAAAAAACAGTTGAGCTGTATAAACTTTCGCTCGACAAAGCAGGCAATTTTGACATATTTCAATCGATGCTCGCCGAAGATAAAGATGAGCTGCGTGAGGCAGGCGTAAACACCGCCATCCTGCCTATTATCTTAGACAAGATCAGATACGATCGGGAAACCTGATCGGATGTTACCTATAAAGTCTGTTTCGAACGATAAAATCATATACTTTCGAGGGTAGGAAAGCGCGTATGTTTCTCCCGGCACGGATACCCTCCCGGATAAAAGTAGATGAGATTTCCACTATGGGGGCGTTTATAAGCTGCACCGAAGAGTGTAACTGTGGAGGAATCATCACCTCTTCACCCAGTCGCGGATAAATAAAAAGTCGATAATTGCTTGTCAGTTTTTCAGGTTCTTTCCATTTATGGAATTGTCTCCAGTTATCGCCCCCAATGATAAGGGTAAACTCCTTATCGGGATGCTCTTCCGTCAGTTTTGTCAAGGTATCTATGGTATATGAGGGGCGGGGCATATGGAACTCCACATCTGACACCTTCATCCGCTCATAATCTTCCAGCGCCAGTCGTACCATTTCCAGACGTAGGGCGTCATCCAATAAAACTCCTGCCTCTTTAAGGGGATTGCGCGGGCTTACCACAAACCAAATCTCATCCAGGTCAGTAAACTCACCAATATAATTGGCCAGGATAAGATGCCCTATGTGTATGGGATTGAACGATCCCGAAAAAAAACCTATCTTTTTCGTCACCTGTTCTTTTTAAAAAGGGATATAATCCAGAGCAATAAGAGAGCCCCAACAAACGCTGTAATAAGACTGCCAAACACTCCATCAGCCGTGCTTATCTTTAATAAATTAAAGACCCATCCTCCGATAAC
>JAAYFR010000302.1 GCA_012728155.1 Bacteroidales bacterium
AGATTTGCAAATGTAAATATTTTTCGGATAAAAGGAAAAAAATAATTATCTTTGCAGCACAAAAATCGGGATGTAGCACAGTTGGCTAGCGCGCCACGTTCGGGACGTGGAGGTCGGGTGTTCGAGTCACCTCATCCCGACAATTTTTTCCTCTATCCGGCAATGGGATTATGATTAATTTTATTCTTCATTCCGTGGATTCAGATAGCTTTGTAACGCCTCCACATACTGTTGAAAAGCATCCATCCCCTTTTGCATAGAGAATATGACCGGGGATCACCATCATCACCAGAAACACCGCGGCAAAAACCAGTATCTGATTTAAATCCGGAGTAAACAGGCATACAAAAGATAATGCTATACCAAGAAAAAATGCAACTTTTTTTTCATTAGTCAGAGGATACAAAAAAACTTATTCTTCGCTGCTATTCTTCATGATGGGAATACCACGTTTCACGCTCTGGCTGAGGGAAATCATCGTCTCGGTGGCCACCACGCCCGGTATCTCCTGTATCCAGTTATTCAACAGATCCATCAGATGTTCATTGTCCCGTGCAAAAATCTTCACCAACAGCGTATAGGGACCGGTAGTAAAATGGCATTCGGTCACTTCGGGGATCTTATCGAATTCGGGGATCACATTTTTATACATCGACCCTTTTTCGAGTTTCACGCCGATATAGGCGCTGGATGCATAGCCAAGCACTTTCGGATTCACATGGTATCCTGATCCGGTAATAACGTCGTTTTCGATCATCCGTTGTACGCGCTGATGAATAGCGGCACGCGACACACCGCACTGCTCCGCCACATCCCTAAAAGGAATTCTCGCATTTTGGGAAATAATCTCCAGAATCTGTCGATCTAACTTATCTATTTTCTCCATAGGTGTCTGCTTTTGATTGACCCTTCAAAAGTAATAAATTTCTATGATATTTTGACAAAATGAAAAGAGTTTATTGAAAAAAGAGAAAAAAACTATCGATTTGCCACACTACGACAATAATAATCTGCAAATGACATATCGAGAGGGGTGCTGATTTTGATATTGCTCTCCTCCCCTTCAACCAGCTGAATATCTACGCCCGATCTCTCTGCTACCGACGCATCATCGGTAAAAGCGTGGTCAAAAGCGGTCTCATACGCCTTTTTTAAATCCTTTGCCGGAAACACCTGTGGTGTCTGGACCAGTTTCAGCAGTGTGCGGTCGATCATACGGCTGCCCCTCTCTGTAAGAAGACGTACACTATGCACTTCGTCCACCACCGGAATTGCGCCGCACTGGTTTTCGAAGGCGGTATCAAAACAACGTTTAATCAATCCGGTTGAAACGAAAGGGCGCGCCCCGTCATGTACTCCCACGATCTCCTCCTCGGAAATATATTTTAATCCATTTTTTACGGAATGGAACCGGGTCTCTCCACCGGCTACTACCTTATGGCCGATAGAAAATTGATGCTCCTCGCACAGTTGAGACCATAATGATTGCGCTTCTTCAGGAATCACCACAACGATACCCATCCTATAATCATACTGATAAAAAGCCCGGATAGCATGCATCAACATCGGTTCACCAGCGATAGATTGGAATTGTTTGGGCAATTCTCCCCCTACCCGAAGCCCTTTTCCTCCGGCCACAATAATTACACTCTGTCTCTTCTCGGGAATCATGCGATGTCATCTAAGATTTTCTGTAACTCCCTATCGGTTTTGGTCAGCTTTTCTTTACAAAAAGTGATCAACTCCGATGCTCTTTTCACCTTCTCGGTAAGTGCGTCCACATCCAGCTCTCCCGATTCAATGGCTGAGACAATTGTCTCGAGTTCTTTTTTGGCTTCCGTATAGCTCGTTTTTTCCATATTACTCTCTTTTTATGATTGATCCTAGGGTCTCCACTTTCGTCGCAATCAACATATGAAAACCATGTACCTCCTGAATATTTTATCCCATTTTCTCCATTTTAGTCACAACCGAAGTGGCAAATCCATCCCTAAATCGGGTTTCTACCACATCGTCTACCGAGAGGTCGCGGAGCGAAGTGACAATTTTCCCGTTCTTCAGTGTAAGGGTATAGCCACGTTTGAGGATATTCACGGGAGAGACCATCTGTATGAATTGCCCCCAATTTTCCAACTGATGCGAATATTGCTGTAACTGATGTCGCACACCATATTTCAACTTGCTGGAAAATTGTTGTATGGCTGCACTTTCTCTCTGTATCATAAAAGAAGATTGATGCACCAGATCTTTAGAGAGCGAAAAGAGGTCCGTCTGTTCTTTCAACAGTCGTGATTCACTTTCAGACACCACCCTCTCTTCCAGATTGAGAAGCTCCGTTGCCGTCAGGGTAAGGCGACTAATTAAAAATTCCGCTACTGCTGTGGGAGTCTTTGCGCGGGTATGTGCCACCATATCGAGTACGGTAAAATCCCTTTCATGGCCAATGCCGCTGATTACCGGCAGAGGGAACTGTGCCACATTCGTTGCCAAAAGATAGGAGTCGAAACAGCTCAGCTCAGATGAAGCA
>JAAYFR010000303.1 GCA_012728155.1 Bacteroidales bacterium
GAGCGGAACAAAACGATCGACGAAGAGGGCGACTTCATCTTGGAAAATGCCTCTTATAGCATACCCGGTGAGGTGATTGTCGACAATGAAGACTCATTACTGTTTGTACTGTCGTCACCTGAAGTGGTAGGCCTTTTACCGAAGTGGCTCGATCAGGTGGATGACAATTCGTTCCGCTATTCGGGGGTGTCGGACTGGCGTCCGCCATTGCAGTGGACATTGACTACCCATGATAAATATTATGGCACCCATATTCGATCGGCTTACGTAATTAAAAGCGGTAGCGGAGGACAGACCGCAACATGGAAAATTCCTGTGCCGGAAGCGGGACAGTACGACCTCTTTTATTATGTGTATAAGCCGGATGAACTTCGCCGACTCCGGGGCAGAGGAAGGGGTGGACGTGGCGCTTCAGGCGGTGAAGCCGAGTATCATTTTAAAGTGCGATACGATGAAGAGGAGGAGAATGCCTATATCAATTTGCAGCGTTCTGATGAGGGATGGAGTATTTTGGGAAGCTACTTTTTTAGTGATGACACGGTACAGGTTGTGCTGGGTAATGATTGTAAGTTGCGAACCGTTACAGCTGATGCCGTGAAAATTGTGAGAAGATAAATAATTGTAAGAAAGATAAATAATATGGATAAAAAACGGGTAACGATAAAAAAATCCTGCTTACTGCTGCTTTTTGCGGCGACCTTATCCTTTTCGGGCAGCTATGCACAATCTGTATTGACCATTGAGCAAGCATTGGATATTGCAGAAGAGCATAACCCCGACCTGAAAGCATCGAGACTCAATCTGGAGCGGTATCAACAGAATGTTGTGGCACAACGTGCATCGCTGAAGTCCCGTTTTTCATTGGACCTGAACCCATTCAATTACAGCCGGTCGAGGCGCTTCGACAACCGCTTGTCGCAATGGTACACCAATGAGACCCTGAATACCAGCGGCACATTTATGGTATCGCAACCGATTTTGCTGACCGATGGTGAAATATCGCTTATCAATACATTTGGATGGCAAGATAATAAATCGACGGTGGAAGGGGTGGATAACAGCAACAAGGCGTTTAGCAATGATCTCTATTTGCGGCTGAACCAGCCCATTTTCACCTACAACCGGAGTAAGATGGAGTTGCAACGGATTGAATTCGATTATGAGAATGCGGGGATACGCTATGCATTGCAGCGACTCAATACGGAAAGGAGCATCACAAATCAGTTTTACGCTGTCTATATGGCGATTAATAATCTGGCTATCAGCAGGGAAGAGCTCGAAAATACAGAGCAGAGCTTTGAGATCATCAAGAATAAGGTGGAGGCAGACCTCTCGGCGAAAGAGGAACTGTTTCAGGCGGAGTTGAACCTTGCCAATGCGCAATCGACTGTTCAGGAGCGTTATGTCTCTCTTGAGAATGCCAAAGATCAATTGAAACAAAGCCTGGGAATGCCGTTGAGTGAAGATATTGAAGTGATTGCGGAGATAGAGGTGAGTCCCATCGCGATTGATTTGGACCGGGTGGTACAAAATGGATTGAGTTCGAGAATGGAGATCCGTCAGCGGGAGATTGATATTGAGTTGGGCGAATTACAGATGATCCAGACCAAGAGCCTCAATGAGTTCAAGGGCGACATCTCGCTTTCGGTCGGAATCATTGGAGACCATGAACGGCTTGGCAACATATATGAGAATCCCACCCAAAATCCACGGGTAGCCATCAGTTTTACCGTTCCCATCTTTGATTGGGGCGAAAAAAAGGCAAGGATAAAAGCACAAAAGATAGCGCAGACGGTCGCTAAACTTGAACAGGAGAATCTGAAAGTTGATATTGAACTCGATGCCAGGCAGGTGTGGAGGAGACTTGAGAATCTTCGTACACAGATTGATATCGCTGAAAAGAGCGTCCGTAACGCGCAGCTAACTTACGATATCAATTTGACAAGATACCGTGAAGGTGATTTGACAGGGATGGAGATCAGTCAATTCCAGACCCAGTTGTCGAATAGGAAGATGGCGCATGCGCAAGCACTTATCAACTACAAGATTGAGTTGCTCAACCTCAAAATCCTCTCTTTGTATGATTTTGAAAAGGATGAACCTATCGTGCCCATCAGGGAGCTGACCGATGGTAATCAATAGAATTGAGAGGATAGAAAAATAAAAGAAATCATTTAATATAAAAACAATGAAATACAGGATCTTATTGTCAACGGTAGTTATTGCTTTACTTACGGCATGCGGAAATCAACCCCAAGGCAGTCAAAACGATATTGAAACACCTGTATCGGTGCAGGAACTGAAAAAAGGTTCGATCAGCAAGTTGGTAAACACCACCGGAACGGCACAGGCAACCTATAGTGTGGAGCTCAATTCCGAGACGACCGGATTTTACTATCTACAGCAGAATCCTGCTACCGGCAGGCCGTTTAAACTGGGTGACGCAGTGAAAAAAGGGCAGCTGATTATTCGTCTCGAAAACAAAGAGTATGAAAACGGTATCGCGTTGGAGTCGAAAAAACTCAGCCTTGAGATTGCAGAGCAGGAGCAGAGCAAACAGCAGGCGTTGTATGAGAAGGGAGGGGTCACCCTGAGTGAAATGCGCAATACCGAAGTGAGGGTTACCAATGCCCGTTACGATCTTGAAAATGCGACCATCAACCTCGATAAGATGAATGTGAGAGCTCCTTTCGACGGGATTATTGTCTCCTTGCCGCATTATACCGCACAAAGCCGGGTGAACCAAGGAAGCGAGATGGTGGGATTGATGGCCTACAGCCGCATGTATATGGAGATCAATCTGCCTGAGAGTGCCATTGAATATATAAGGACCAATCAGCCGGTGCACATCACACATTATACCTTGCAGAACGATACCCTTCAGGGTGAGATCAGTGAGCTCTCACCTGCCATCAGTACCGAAACCCGCACCTTTAAAGGGAAAATATTGATCAATAACAATCAGTTGAAACTGCGCCCCGGCATGTTTGTGAAAGCCGACATCGTTGTGGATCGGGCGGATAGTGCCATTATTATCCCGAAAAGTGTCCTCTTGTCCAGGCGAAACCGTAAATATGTCTATGTTGTGGAAAAGAATACCGCCATTTTAAGAGATATCCGCACCGGACTGGAGGATGAGGATAACATACAGGTTATCGAAGGGTTAAGGGAGAATGAGAATCTAATCATCAGGGGACACGAAACATTACGTGAGAATAGCAAGGTGAAAGTGTTGAAATAGCTTGAACAATAGGAAAAGTGTACCTTTAACATGACGGAGTAAATGAGGAATATAGTCAGATTTGCATTAAAAAATCCTGTGACCATCAGTATGATCGTCTTTGCCATCTTGCTGCTGGGTAAGATATCCTACGACCGGTTGAGCGTGGATTTATTGCCGGATATGAATAGCCCGCGGCTCTTTGTAGAGTTTGAAGCGGGTGAGCGCCCACCGGAGGAGATCGAGAAGATGTTCGTCGAAAATATGGAGTCGATGGCTATCCGGCAAAGTGATGTGACGCAGGTATCCTCTATTGTCAAAGCAGGATCTGCCCGCATAACAGTGGAGTATGTGCAGAATAAGGATATGGATGAAGCCTTCCTCGACCTCCAGAAGGCGATGACCTCTTTTTCCCAGAATCAGGATATCACCTCAATCAATATCACCCAGCACGATCCCAATACCGCACCGGTGATGCTGATCGCCATGTCGCACCATTCGATCAACGATATGGCGGAACTGCGTAAGATGGCCGACAGCTATGTGCGTAACGAGCTTATCCGTCTCGAGGGGGTGGCTGAGGTGGCGCTGTCGGGAGAGGAGATCCCCGTGTTGACCATCGAGACCGATCCCTATAAGCTGAACGCATTTGGGCTTACCATGGATGAGATCGCATCGAGGATCGAAACCAACAATCAAAGTATTTCCGGGGGACGGGTGAGTGAACTGGGTTTGCAATACCTGGTGAAGAGTTCGTCGTTATTCACCACCGAGGCTGATTTTGAAAAGCTGATTGTCAGCTATAAATCGACGGAAGCTTCCACCGGCACCGCGTCGCAAAATACAAACGGCAATATGGAAAGGGCGCCACTCTTCTTGGGAGAGCTGGCTACGGTGAAATTCGAAAGTGCCCGACCCGATAATATTGTACGGATCAATGGGGAGCGTTGTATTGGCCTCTCCGTCTATAAAGAGACCCAGTTCAACACGGTAAAGGCAGTCGATCTGATTACCCGTCAATTGAAATTCATTGAACAGGCCTTACCGGGATACAAGTTTCAGGTCATCAGTAATCAGGGAATCTTTATTCAACAGTCGATCGGTGAGGTGATGGACAGTGCCCTCATTGGGATGTTGCTGGCAGTGCTGGTGCTCTTCTTCTTCCTCCGCCGGATCGGCACCACCCTTATTGTCAGTGTGTCGATCCCCATATCCATTATCGCCACATTCAATATGATGTATTTCAATGGGCTTACGCTTAATATAATGACGTTGAGTGGGTTAGCTCTTGGGGCGGGCATGCTGATTGACAATGCCATCGTGGTGATCGAGAGTATATTCCGGAATAGGGAACAGGGATTGGAGCGTGAAGAATCGATTATCAACGGGACGACCGAGATATCGGGTGCGGTCATTGCCTCTACATTGACCACGATTGTGGTGTTTATCCCGATTGTTTATCTGCATGGTGCGTCGGGAGAACTATTCAAAGACCAGGCATGGACGGTGACATTTTCATTGCTGTCGTCACTCTTTGTCTCTCTCCTGGTCATTCCGATGTTATACGACCGTTTCACGGGACGGAAAAAGGTGAAGGAAGAGACTAAGTCGGTACAATTCAAAAGGTATGGCAATCAACTGCGCACATTGCTCAACCATCGCTGGTGGGTGATTGGCGCTTCGGTAGCTATATTGGTGATCTCCATCTTCCTGCTTCCATTTATTGGTACCGAATTTTTGCCGCGTGCCGAAGGGAAAGATTTTACGGTATCGGTCAAATTACCGGAAGGTACCCGGCTGGAGAGGACCGATGCGGTGGTGAATAATCTGGAATATCTGCTCCATGCGGTAAGTGGAGACAGCCTGGCCACGGTATACAGCCATATCGGAAAGGGCTCTTCCAATAATGAGATATTTGAAGGCGAGCATACTGCCATGATGAAAGTGATTCTTTCCGGTCAAAGCAAGTTGTCACCCGAGATGGTGATCTCCCGTTTTCTGGAGGCGACCAGCGATATCGATGGGTTGGAACTCTCATTCAAGCAGGATAACTACTCACTGGGTGAATTCCTGGGAGGGGAAGAGGCGCCTATTATTGTGGAAGTGAAAGGCGACGACCTCGAAGAGATCGGTTACCTGACCGAAGAGGTGTTGGCGCAGATGGCCCCTATCGATGGTGTGTATAATGCCAAATCGTCGATGGCCGATGGTGCACCCGAGCTGAATGTCTATATCGACCGTACCATTGCCGGGATCAATAACATCACCGTCTCTACCGTGATTCAACAGATAGGAGAGCAACTGCAGGGCCGTGAGGTGGGGAAGATGGATTACCGGGGAGAGATGCGTGATATCGTCATTAAAGTGCCCGATATCAGCAAGAACGAATTGGATAATATGGTAATTCGTAGTGGGAGCCAGGAGTTCCGGTGGAATGAGATAGCCACTATCACCAGTTCACAGGCGCCGAAAGAGATATTCCGCCGCAACCAGAGCCGCATCAACAAGATTGTGGCAGATATGGGAACAGGAAAGTCGCTCGACAAAGTTGCACAGGAAATCCGTACCGCTGTCAGTGGTATTGATCTATCTCCCAGCTATTCTATCACGGTGACCGGAGAAGAGGAGAAGCGCAAAGAGTCGATGGAGGGTTTGTTGTTCGCATTACTGCTCTCGGTGGTGCTGGTCTATATGGTGTTGTCTTCTCAATATGAATCATTGCTCTATCCGTTTGTGATCCTGCTGACCATCCCGTTTGGACTGGTGGGAGCCGTCATGATCTTCCTGATTACAGCTACACCGCTGAATATCATGGGGGTAATGGGTATTATCATGCTGGCGGGGATTGCCATCAACAACTCGATCCTGTTAGTGGGGCGTATCAATCAGTTGAAGACGACGATGGATCTGACCGAAGCGATCGTGTTGGCGGGACAACAACGTATCCGGCCGATTATCATGACCACGCTGACTACCATTCTGGTGCTGTTGCCCATGACTTTCAGCTTCGGCGGAGGCTCGTCGATGCGCTCGTCGATGGCGGTGGCGGTGATAGGTGGACTGGTTACATCCACCTTGATGAGCTTGGTGGTCATTCCGTGTGTCTTCTATCTCTTTGAACAGATGAAACGGAGCGTAAGAGGAGGGGGTGAGGTAAACGAATTGAGAGGAAAAGGATGAACTTTCTTTTAAATAGAAGAGTGACAATCAGCATGTTGTTTATTTCACTTACCCTGTTGGGGTATGTGTCGTATAAGCAATTGCCGGTAGAGCTGCTTCCCAA
>JAAYFR010000304.1 GCA_012728155.1 Bacteroidales bacterium
CCGACTTGGATCGGAGGGTTTGATATTCTCGAACCAAAGATTTTGAGCCGCGCGTATTTCCTCCAGGAGCGCGGGATGCGAATACCAGCCTCCCCACATGTCGAACCACCATCCGCCATATCCATAGGCCAGCATCCGTCCCGCGTTCTTCCATAAAAGGGCGACGGAGGTCTCCATATCTTCCGGCCCAAGCCAAACGCCACTATCGTAGAAACCTTCGGGGGCGATATCCGGGGCCTGCTCTTTGAGCAGCGTGGTGATGCTGGTGCGGGTATCATTTTCCGCCAGCCATAATTTACCATGTTGTTGGATGGTACGTGTGGCGGTGAACGGAGGCCAGTCTTCCCCTGTCACCCGGTTATAATCGTTGGGGCTCGACAGGTAGTCTAAGTGCGGACATTGCAGTAGTGTATAAAGCGCCGCGTGGCCTGCGCGGGCATCGGGTAAGAAGTAATGATAACCGTAAAATGCGCCGGTAAGCAGTTGTCCATGGCTTATCTCCTTGATATGCTTACAGAAATAGGCGATATTATCGGCCATGTTCTCTGCCTGGAATTTGTAACTGTCTATGACCCTTCGCTCTTTTTTCTCCATCCTCCACCGGTCTGCCGGCCTGTCGGAGGCGACATCCACGGGTAGCGCGTTCTGTAGTGTGACCTTGCCGTCATCCCACGCCGATTGCAATTCACTGTTATTGAGGTATGTCTTGGATAACCATTGGCGAAAAGCGGTACTCCTTTGGGGATTGGTGTCGAGTCGCTGGGGAGGATGAAAAAACCACTCTTCGGTTCCACCCGCGGCCACATGCAGGCCTGTCAATTGTTTTTTGTAGGGAGAATGCATCACCCACCGGTAGATATCGGTGATTACTTTGGCAGTCTCTTTTCTCCAACGTTCCGAGTAAAAAGATTGACGGAACGTGGTGCCGTCGCCGGACTGGCAGGCTTCACCGGGATGCGATTGTTCCCACCACCGTGGAGGGTCGAGATAAAGACGGATGATCACCTTTGCCAACGGGTCCGCTGCAATGATCTTGTCGAAATCTTCGGCAATGCTTGAGAAATCATATTGTTTCTCCCCTTTCCAGATGGATTTACGGAAAGGACCTATGCCTGAAATGCTGTTTATTCCCCTGTCGCCCAAGTAAGCGGGGAAACAGTAGAGATGTACTCCTGCCTTTGCCGCTTCTTCATAATAGGCTGTTTCACCCAGATAGGACATATACGCAAACGGGGGGAAAGGCTCTTCATTCATATATAACGCGGGTACCCCCTTGTCTGTTTTTATTTCGGCTTTGTCCTGAGCGTAAGAATAAAAGACCGCGGACAAAAAGAAAACTATACAAGCGAAGATTCTCATTGTATTCTCAGTAAGAGCGTTTTATTTTACTTCTACGCTGAATCGATATTCTCCTGAATGGAGTTTCATGATGACTTTTCCGTTCTCTTCACCTACGACTTCAATATCGTTTGATGATCTCACCGGTTTGCCGCCTTCCTTAACCATCTCAATATCGGCTGCCTGCAGATAGAGTGTCGCGGAGCAGTTTGCAGGTACCTTGAAATGGTATTGACAGGTGTTCCCTTTCATTTCCCAACTGCTCTCGATCCGCCCGTACATCGAGTCGTAATGCCCTTTGGCGAAAGTCATCTCACCTGTCGGATCCGGCTCAGGTTGCAAGATAAAATGCTTGAACCCGGGATGATTTGTGTCCCGCTCAATTCCCAGCGAATAATTGACCATCCAGGAACCGATCGAACCGAAAGAATAGTGGTTGAAGGAGTTCATGGAGTTGTTGCCG
>JAAYFR010000305.1 GCA_012728155.1 Bacteroidales bacterium
ACCTGTTGGTGCTTATGTTTCAACTGTTGGTCATAGGGCAGCATCTGCCACTTACATCCTCCGCATACCCCAAAATGGCTACAAAAAGGCTCGGTTCTATTTTCTGAATATTTTTTAAAATCTACTATCCTTCCCTCGGCAAAGCTGTTTTTTTTTCGTGTCAACTGGATATCCACCACATCCCCGGGGACAGCAAAAGGCACAAAGAGAGCCCTCCCATCCACCTTCGCAATCGCCTTGCCCTCAGCAGCCACATCAGTAATCAGTATATCTTCCAACAGGGGTAGCTCTTTTTTCTTTCTTGCCATATTTTACATCGTTTTGAGGCAAAAAGATAAGGATTATCCTAACGGACAATTCGGTTGTGTGACTACCTGAAAGAAATCATTACCCTTGTCATCCACCAGGATAAATGCCGGAAAATCTTCCACTTCAATCTTCCATATCGCCTCCATCCCCAGCTCGGGATACTCCACACATTCAAGGCTTTTGATACTATCCTGCGCCAGGATAGCTGCCGGACCCCCAATACTGCCTAAATAGAAGCCACCATACTTTTTACAGGCATCGGTCACCTGCTGGCTACGATTCCCTTTTGCCAGCATAATCATGCTGCCGCCGTGCGACTGAAACAGGTCCACATAGGAGTCCATCCGCCCTGCCGTGGTGGGTCCCATCGATCCGGAAGCATATCCTTTTGGGGTTTTGGCCGGGCCGGCATAGTAGATAGGATGGTCCTTGATATATTGCGGAAGGCCTTCTCCGCGGTCGATGCGTTCTTTCAACTTGGCATGGGCTATGTCTCTACCCACAATGATCGTACCATTCAACGAAAGGCGGGTGGAAACGGGGTATTTGGAAAGCTCCGCAAGAATCTCACTCATCGGCCTGTTAAGATCGATTTTCACACCTCCTCCTTCACCTGCTTCACGGTATTCCTCAGGGATAAGACGGGTAGGATTGTCCTCCAGTTTCTCGATCCAGATACCTTCACGGTTGATTTTTGCCTTGATATTACGGTCGGCCGAACAGGAGACACCCATCCCCACTGGACAGGAAGCACCATGCCTTGACAAACGAATTACACGAATATCATGGGCGAAATATTTCCCTCCAAACTGCGCACCCAACCCCAGCTCTTCAGAGGCTTTCTTCAGCGTGTGCTCCAGTTCAATATCCCGAAAAGCCCGACCTAACTCATTTCCTTCGGTCGGCAGGTTATCATAGTACTTGGCGGAAGCAAGTTTCACCGTCTTCAGGTTCGCTTCAACCGAAGTACCTCCAATCACAAAAGCCAGGTGATAAGGAGGGCAGGCAGCAGTACCCAGTGATTTCATTTTCTCAATCAGGAACGCTTCCAGTTTACCGGGCGTCAGCAGCGCTTTGGTCTCCTGATAGAGATAAGTCTTGTTGGCCGATCCTCCTCCTTTGGCAACGCAGAGGAACTTGTACTCGTCTCCCTCCGTCGCATAGAGGTCGATTTGCGCAGGCAGGTTGGTGCCGGTGTTCACTTCATCGTACATGTTCAATGCCGCATTTTGAGAGTAGCGTAGGTTTTCGTTCACGAAGGTATTATACACTCCTTTGGAAAGGGCCTCTTCATCGTTCCCGTCGGTCCATACCCGCTGTCCCTTTTTCCCCATGATAATCGCTGTCCCCGTATCCTGGCAGAAAGGAAGAATTCCTTTTGCGGATATCTCCGAGTTGCGTAGGAAGGTAAGTGCCACAAATTTATCGTTATCACTCGCCTCGGGGTCGGTGAGTATGCTGGCCACTTGCTCCTGATGATCGGGACGCAGCAGGAATTCCACATCACGGAAAGCGGTTTCCGCCAATAGGGTTAATCCCTCTTTCGAGACCTTCAGTACCTCTTTCCCTTCAAAGGATGCTACCGATACATGCTCTTTGGTGAGCAGATAATAGGATGTCTTATCTTTAGACATCGGAAAAGGATCTTGATATACAAATGGTTTTATTGCCATAAATAGTTTTTAAATTCGTTCGGAGATTATTTATCCGGGTTATTTTGCATTCACTGACAAAAATACAAAGAAAAAACGGCATCAAAAAATGATGCCGTACAAAATATCTTTTATGAATCCATCGGACCGGTCATCTCCTCGGGACGCACCCATCTGTCGAAGTCTTCCTCGGAGAGGTAACCCAGGCGGACAGCTTCCTCTTTGAGCGTAGTACCGTTCCGATGAGCCGCGTTGGCGATCTCGGCAGCTTTGTAATATCCGATCTTGGTATTCAAAGCGGTTACCAGCATCAATGAGTTATTGAGCAACTCCTTAATACGTGGTTTATTCGGTTCGATACCCGATACACAATGGATATCGAACGACACGGCAGCATCACCCAGCAGCTGTGCACTCTGCAGAAAGTTGGCAGCCATCACCGGCTTAAAAACATTCAGCTCGAAATGACCCTGCATCCCACCTACGGCAATGGCCATATCGTTGCCGATCACTTGGGCGCATACCATAGTGAGCGCTTCCGACTGGGTAGGATTCACCTTTCCCGGCATGATAGATGATCCGGGTTCATTGGCGGGAATGATGATCTCACCGATACCGCTTCGCGGACCGGAAGCCAGCAGACGGATATCATTGGCTATCTTGTTAAGCGATACAGCCACCTGTTTCAATGCGCCATGGGTTTCCACTACGGCATCGTGAGAAGCCAACGCTTCAAATTTGTTGGGGGCAGTCACAAAAGGAAGAGCGGTAAATTCGGCGATATAGCGTGCTACAACGATATCATAGTTCTTGGGCGTATTCAATCCTGTTCCTACCGCAGTTCCGCCAAGGGCAAGTTCCGCCAGATGCGGCAAAGTATGTTCGATGGAACGGATACCATATTCCAGTTGGGCGGCATAACCACTGAACTCCTGCCCCAATGTGAGAGGGGTTGCATCCATCAGATGGGTGCGCCCGATCTTCACCACATCTCCCATCTCTTCTGATTTGGCAGCCAGCGATTGTTGCAATTGGCGCAGTCCAGGCAGCGTCACCTCTACAATCTTCTTATAACAGGCAATATGCATCCCGGTAGGAAAAGTATCGTTTGATGACTGCGACTTGTTTACATCATCATTGGGTTGCAGGGTCTTTTCACCTTCGCCAATCGTTTTTCCAGCCAGTTGATGGGCTCGATTGGCGATCACTTCGTTTACGTTCATATTGCTTTGGGTTCCCGATCCGGTCTGCCAGATAACCAGCGGGAACTGGTCGTCGAGCTTGCCTTCCAGGATCTCATCGCATACCCGGGCAATATAATCTCGTTTCTCCTGCGACAACAGACCCAGCTCATGGTTGGCATACGCTGCCCCTTTTTTCAGATAGGCAAAGCCATAGACAATCTCTTTCGGCATGGAGGCCGGAGTCCCAATTTTAAAATTGTTGCGCGACCGCTCGGTTTGTGCACCCCATAACTTGTCGGCAGGTACCTGTACCTCACCCAACGTATCCTTTTCAATTCTGTAATTCATACATGTTGCTGTTTAATATGTAAGATTCTAATCGACTTGACCTCACTAAGGAGATTGTTGCCGTTCTTACACCTCAAGACGGCTATTCCAAAACAAGGGAGCAGTGGAAATATGTCAAAGCAAAGGTATGAATTATTTCTATTTTACTACTATTTACTGCTATATTCCCATAAAAATATACCCATATTAAGGGATAGCATTGCCTACTATAAATTTGTTCCTTTGCGTTTTCAAAAGCGCAAATGAAACATCTTTATCTGACATATATAGTGATAACTATTTTTGTCGCAATCAGCCCCCTTTTCGCGGAAGAAAGCCAGAAAAGATCTATAAAAGTGTCTGGAAATATCACTGACGCAGACACAAAGAATCCCTTGTCTTTTGCCACCATATACATTCATGAAACATATAACGGCAGTGCAAGCGATATCAACGGACACTACACCATCCTATGCGAACCGGGACAATCATACAGAATGACCGTCTCCTCCCTGGGGTATCAAAATATCGATACACTCCTATTGCTGCAAAAAAATACAAAAATCGACTTTTCTCTTCATCCCCGTAGCTTCGCATTGAGCGAAGTGGTTGTCTCTGCCAAGGAGAACAGCAGAGAGAACAGCTCTTCCCTGATTGGAAAAGAGGCGCTCCAGCATATCCAGCCCTCCAGCCTTGCCGATGTTTTCCAGCTCTTGCCGGGAGGATTGACGAAAGAGATGGCGATGACTACCCCCCAATATATGCAACTGCGACAGGCAGGCAGTGATGTAAACACTTCGCTCGGCACATCTTTTATGATCGACGGGATGACATTGCAGAATGACGCGGTGCAGAATGTGTATGGAGAGACCACCTCTCCAACCGTCTTATATGGGGTCGACCTGCGCTCCGTCGCCACCGACCGTATCGAGTCGGTAGAGGTGATACGGGGGATTCCTTCGGTGGAATATGGCAATCTCACCTCCGGCGTAGTAAAAGTAGCACTGAAAAGAGGGAAGACGCCGCTGGGAGGGCGGGTAAAGAGCGACTTGAACAACAAACTCTTTGCCGTGGGGGAAGGATTTCTATTGCCGGGCAACGCGGGAACACTGAATATCGACCTGGACTATATGCACTACAAGGACGATCCCCGCAAGGAACTCTCTTCCTATAAGCGTTTCACCACTTCGGGGAGGTACCAGAACCGGTTCACCATTGGGGAAGAGATAAGCTTCAAATTGGATGCCGACCTCCACTACACCGGCAGTTTCGACAAGACCAAAAGCGATCCAGACGCGATGAAGGGAAAAGATGACTACGAATATAACGACTACAACAATGTCAGCTTCTCCACCTCCGGCACACTTTCCATGCTGCAAAAAATCCTGAAGGAATTGCACTATAACCTGTCAGTCTCATATACATCCACATTGACAGAGCGCAAACAACTGATCACCCCCGGGGTGATGCCACTTCCCTCCGCCACCGAGGAGGGGGAATATGACGCGCAATACCTGCCGGCTCAATATTCATCCCTTCTTAAGGTTGATGGAAAACCTTTTAACCTCTCGGCAAAGATAAAAGCCAAAGGAGAGGCGACTACCGGCAAGATCCATCACCACATTACAACCGGCGTGGAATGGCAATACAATAAAAATTTAGGCAAGGGGGAGATATACGACCAACAGAGGCCTCCCTACCCTGCGACGAAAAGTACCCGTCCGAGACCCTATATCGATATTCCTGCCGTCAAGAACCTGGGACTGTTTGTCGAAGACCGGTTGAGATACAATTTTGGAAAATCCACCCTGGCCGCGACGGCCGGTTTGCGTGCCACCCCTTTCATGTTACCCAAAGAATATGCTCTTTCGGGCAAGTGGTACATAGAACCACGGATCAACACGAAGCTCGATCTTCCCGATTTCCAGTTATACGGAGAGAAGATAGGAATCACACTGACAGCCGGAGCGGGCCGCCACTACCGCTTCCCGACGCAGGCACAACTCTATCCCGCACCTCTCTACTTCGATTACATACAGTTGAACTATTACACCCAGAATCCCGACCTTCGCATGTTGAATGTCAGGACATGGATAGAGGATCCGACCAATTATAATTTGCAACCGGCTTTAAACAGCAAGTATGAAGCGGGGATACAGATAAAAATAGGTGAGATGTCACTCGACCTGACCCTCTTCAATGAGCGGCTCAACAACGGTTTCTCCAGCGAGAGTGCGTTCGTGTCGCATACCTACCGGAAGTTCGACCCCACCTCGGTGGATCCTTCGACAATTACCCAAAGGCCCGATCTCTCCAACTTCACCTTTATCCACGACACCATCTCATCGCTATACTCCATGGCACAGAACAATTCGTATGTCAACAAACGGGGGATTGAATATACCTTGTATTTGGGAAAAGTAGAGGCACTTTACACCTCCATAAGATTAAACGGAGCATACTTCCTGACAGATTATAAACTAAATGCCTTGCGCTATTTTAAACCGGGCGTGGTAATCAATAACCGCACCTATCCTTACGTGGGAGTATACAACTACCACAACACCGAAAACAGGACACGGGCGCAATTCAACACCAATCTCGACTTCGACACCCATATCCCCAAACTGCGGATGATATTCACCTCATCGTTTCAGGCGGTATGGTTTACAAAAACCAGAGAGCCGTGGAATAACGGCTTACCGGTAGGATATCTGGACGATACAGGGCAGTATTATACTTTTGAAGCCGACCAGGCAAACGATCCGGTGATGAAACATCTTACTGACACTTATCTGAGTAAATATTTTGATCCCACAGTCGTTCCATTGGCATTCAACGTCTACCTGAAGATGAGTAAGGAGATTGGCGATTTCATGCAGATCGGGTTTTACGTGAACCGGATTTTTAATTATCAACCCGGCTATAAAGACAAGTATGGTAGAACGGTATCTTCCCAGGCCCGCAGGAGTAGCAACGGATATCCCTACTTCGGAGCAGAAATTAGTCTCAAGATTTAAATATATATCAATCAACAATATTCAAAATGAAGAAAAAAACAGTACAATCAGCATTTTACATCTCTCTCATCGCCCTTATAGGTATATGGAGCAGTTGTGAAAAAGAGGAACCGATCCCTACCGTTGAACTGACGGCAAAAGTGGAATTGACCGGAGTGACCACCGGATCGAAAGTGGACGAGTTGACAATCAGGGTAAAAAGCAATCAGACCGGCGTGACCAAAGAGTTTACCGCTGAAGCCAACGGTGAAACGACAATGACCCTCGAAGAAGGGGTTTACAATTTTGAGGCGACCGGTAAAATCAGTTATAGCTACACCGATTATGAAGGAGAAGAGCAAACCAAAACCGAATCGATTGCCGGCCTGATAGAAAATCTATCCGTCTCTTCCTCCATGACAAACAAAACGGTTGCCATACAAACTCATATCACCGTCAACAGTTCGGGATGGGTAATCAAGGAGATCTATTCTGCCAGCACAAAAACTTCGGTAGGAAATAAAAATTATACCCACGTGCAGTTCGTGGAGATATACAACAACTCCGGAGAAAAGATGTATGCCGATGGCCTGGCCATTGGTGAGACACAAGTTACCAGCGCCACTGTTCCTAACTACTATGCCGACGATATAGCCAATTATACCTTCGTACAGACGCTATACTCGATACCGGGGAATGGAACAAACTATCCTGTCGATCCCGGGAAGAGCATCCTGATTGCGCCCTATCCTATCAATCATAAGGTCGAATTCGATCCGGCAGACAATAAATTATTGGATCTCTCCATCGCCGATTTCCAATGGTACGACGAACATAGTCTTGCTCTCCAGGTGCCTGAAGTGCCCGACCTGATCAAGCACTATTCCTACTCCTCCACCATTTGGATTCTCACCACACAAACAAACAGGGGATTGGTACTTTTCAAAACCGATAACATAGCCGATTATGTGACGAATAATATAGATCAACGGAAAAATAATGCAGGAAAAGATGCCATCGCCGTGAGGCTCGACAATGCCAAGGTGCTGGATGCGGTATATTTGGGACATCCTGAAAAGATAAAAGTGAAAACAATCGCACCCTCACTCGACCTGGGATTCACCTATTGCTCCGAAACCTTTAACGGTAAGAGTGTCCGTCGCAAGGTAAGCCATGTGGAATCTGACGGCAGGGTTGTGTATCAGGACACCAATAACTCCACGGTAGACTTTATCCCGGATGCCGAACCGCAACCCAAGCAGTTCAAGGTCGACTAAGGGTCATTGCCCTCCAACAACAAACCAATGAGAAGAGTATACTGTATATGTTTGCTATTGTTGTCCACCCTATGGTTGAAAGCGGGCGATAGCACCCGTGTGCGGTACACGCTTCCCTATATCGGCTTTTTTGAGACGACCTATAGCCACCCCGCAGCTGCATTATGGCGACCGGTGAGAGAACGGGTAACGGTAGAAGCCAGCTGGAACCGGCATAACGCACCCGATTACCACCTTCTCCGAGAAGGAAAGAGCAGCAGTAGTTTTGAATTATCCGCCGAAGGTATCCAGCGGGATGTGCGATCGGCTTTCTGGGGCTCTGCCTCCTACCGGAA
>JAAYFR010000001.1 GCA_012728155.1 Bacteroidales bacterium
AGTTGTCTTACCAGGACTCGAACCTGGACAAACAGGACCAGAATCTGTTGTGCTACCATTACACCATAAGACAATGGGAGTGCAAAGGTATAAAAAAAACGATATATATCTAATCAAATGAGACTATTTTTGAATTCCTTTGTTGAATGCACACTTTTCACTCTGTGATTATCATTGATTACGGTGTAAATATTCTTTCTCCTGTAAAAGTCGAGAAGGGAGGCATGGATGGAAGATTCCTGTAGGATAGAGGCATTGCCGACAAGAAAAAGTTGCTGACGGGCACGGGTAATTGCCACATTGAGTTTTCTATCCACGCTGCCGTCGTGATTCGGATTACAAAGAAAATTCATCTGGTAGGGCTTATTGGCACAGAACGAGATCAAGATCACATCCCGTTGGCTACCCTGATACCGCTCGACAGTATCGATCATGATTTTTTCCCAATCAGGGATTCCAGCTGATGATAGCTGGTGTTTGATTAGTGCGATCTGATTTCGGTAGGGAGCAATAATACCAATCGTATCGGTATTGAATGGCTTGTCGTTTGCCTCGTACACATGACGGAGAGATGTCAGCAGTGTAATGATGAGATCTGCTTCTGTTTCGTTGATTTTGTCGGAAAAAGAAGGGTGATTGATCTTTTCGGTTGAGAAGAAAGCGGTACGCTCCTTGGCAACCCAGTGATCAAAAAAGTTATTCGACGGGCATTGTAGTTGCCACTCGTGAGTTTGCCAATCGAGGGCGTGGAAAAGATTTCCGGAATAGAAGCTGGCCGCGGGAAAAGCGGCGATCTGGTTATGCATTCTCCCCTGGTGGGTCAATTGGGCAAAAGCGTGATGCCACCCTTCTTTCCGACAACGTCGTAACAGTCGTTCGAAGAGAGAATCGCTGCAATCACTATAATCTATCTCTTGTAGTGCCGGTTCGTGGATCTTTGAAAATTGTTGATCTTGCAATACGATGGTCGACAGTTGATTATGATCGCCTATCATGACGAATCGATCGAAGCGGGGTAGGAGTCCTACAATCTGCGGTTCCAATATCTGCGATGCCTCATCGATTATGGCAATATGGAAATGTTTGAGTTTGAAAAGTTCCATTCGCCCATTGACGGAGGCGAGGGTAGAGATGAAGATGCGTGTCCGCTCAATCTCATCCCGTAGTGACTCTCTATCTTTGGACTGCTCTGCGATCCGTTGCAGCAGGCGGTGACGAAATGGTCCGGCACAGGAGAGCTCCGTTCCCACCCGGATATAGCTGTCGCACTCTCCCCCGTTATATCCAAAGGCGGCGTTGACAGCTTCACACAGCTCGTCCACAGCGCGGTTAGTATAGGCCAGTACCATGATGTTCTTACCAGGTTGCTCATGGTATTCCTCAATAAGTCGGCGAGCGAAGATCGACGTCTTCCCGGTGCCGGGTGGTCCCACAATCAAGAAGTAGTCCTGTGCCCCCATCGCCTTACGGATTATATTCTCCCGATTGGCCTCTATCTCCTTTTTCCCTATCCGCAGATTGGAATTGGTCTCAGAGAGATCTTTGGGAGGAATCAATCCCATCAATAATTTTTTCTTCTTCGAGGGAGCACCCATAAAAGAGAAGAGGCTTTTGTACATACTGTTGTACGTAGAATCCAGTGAATCGTGCTCGATTGCCCAAAGCCTGTTTTCTTCGAAAAAACGGCGATTTTTCTGTTTATAACGAAACCGCACCTCAACTGTTTCTTTGGTGATTTGAACGATGGTTCCCTTTAGTATCTGTCGGTTCAGGACGGTATCTCTCTCATTTTCTCTCGGATAGAGGATACAAATCTCTCCCTCCCGGAAGTTGACAATATCATTATCTGCCTGGTTTCGAGCGAAGAGAATGGTCATATCATTTCTCAAATCATCAACATGCAGGATGGAAAGGTCGAAGAGTACGTCCAACGCGTCTGCACGTTCACTGAAGGGGCTGTTCCATAACGAAGCCGTTCCGGTGGGTGTCTCATAGGCAATATCTCCCATTTTACGGTGATATAATTCCCTGGAAATAAAGCGGATATAACGATAGAAAAGGGCCAGCTCCGGTTGGCTACATTTCGACAAAAGTGTCTGGATCTGTTCAATTTTTCGGGTATAAAAGGCGGGCAATCTCTTCTCTGTCTGAATTGAGTGGAAGAGAGAGCGAAACAAAGTGGCGGTATCACTGTTCTCACCCTTTATCAATATCCTTTCGTTGACTACGATCAGGTTGCGGATATTCAGGATCGATTTCTCCAACGTGCCGTCAACGGTGGCTGAACGAAGGTTCTCCCCCGGCCGTTCTCCTGCCGAATAGAGGATGGAAGCCTCCACCACTTGTACCTCTTTCCCAAAAACAGTTTCCATCATCAGACGATACACCGCAGTCTGTACTTCATGATTAAGGGTGATTTTGCTACTATCGGAAGTGGGGAAAGGTAACTTGCCCGATTTCAGCTCCACTATCCGCGCATCCATCTCTTTGGACTGAGGCTGTAACAGGTCGAGTCGCCCCTGAAAACCGAATCGTTCACAGAAAAACGAAGGCTCAAGTGTGCAGCGGTGTAGATCAATCCCTCGCTTGGGGAAATCGTCACGAATTACCCGTTTGATATTTTCAAATTGTTTTTTCGCCTTCTCCATAAACTCCCGGAAATCACCCTCCGACCGGATATCTTCACAACTGGTATATTCGAAGGGCGACTGTTTAAACGACCGCAAGAAGACATCTTTGAAGGAGACCACCTCGAGATTCTTCGCAAACACCAGCTCGTCGAGAAAGAAGTTGGCTAAATTTCCCAAAAGCAGATAGGAGCGATTCTCCATCTCTTCAAATTTATTACGGAAATAGTGAAGCGGCGATATGCAGTAATCCTGAAAACACTCTGCGATAGCAGAGGCATCGATCAGATAATCTGGCTCAAGGATAAAATAATTGGGAATCAAAAAACCATCCTCATCGATCGCCGAATCTACCAAATTCAGGTTGGCACCTTCCCAGAATTGCTCTACAGAGCTGTCAAAAGCACTGTTCTCCGGGGAGATACCATATCTGGCGATTAGTGCATTACCCGGATCATCCATAGTGATGCAGATAAGTAATTTTTTCTCACGGTCAACCTTGAGCAGTTGAACGCGGATCGTATCAGTGGAAATTCCCACCGGAAAAGGTGAACTATTAGCCATCAATGAGTAGAAAAATTTATCTTCAAATGTAATAAATCCCTCCCTATCCACAAAAAAAATTTTGTGTTCATACCAATGTTTGGTATATTTGAGGCAAAATTGAAGTTGTGGTAAAAAACATCTTTTCCAATTGAAAAAACTATGTCTCAGACTTGCCCTCTTTGTGGAAAAACCAAATCAGAAGAAACACTCTTTTGTGCTGATTGTGCAAAGAAGATTCATGTAGAATATGAAGTAGATATTCCGAAGGAAATCAGTAAAGAGAATCTTCCTTCCAGTGAGGAGGCTATAGATTATCCACTCATCCATAAGGATAAGGGTAATCGGGAGGATGAATTGAAATCGGTGCTCATTCCGGAACCTGCGTTGGAATTGGAAATTGAACCGGAGACAAAGCCGGAAATATTATACCCGAAGAAGAAAAAAAAAATTGGAACTCCGCTGTTGTATCTATTGGTGGTTGCGTTGTGTACAGCCACTTTTTTTCTTTATAACGCAACCATCCGCAAGAAGAATCTGGATCGCAGCGCATGGAGTGCTACGGTAAAAACCAATTCCGTAGAAGGGTACCTTATCTATATGGAAACGCATCCACAGGGAGCCTACTTCGATGAGGCGCAGGCGGGGTTGCTTCGGTTGAAATCGGAGGAGGCCGCCGAGTGGGAAAGGTTGAAGATGGCGGCTAATCCGGCTGAATTGCGCGATTTCTTGTACCAACACCCCGAAAGTCCCTATACCCGGTTAGTGAATAGAAGGCTCGACTCGCTTGTCTGGGTAAGAGCTGCGCAGACAAATACGGCAGATGCCTATTCCGATTATATAAAACAGGCAGAGAATGGAGGTGTCATAGGGGATTATATCGCAGAAGCGGAAAAAAGGTATGAAGAGCTTCTCATGCCACCACCCGATGAAATTCTTGAGTCTGATAGCTTAGCAAGAACAAAACCGTAGCTTATGGAATTTCAACTTACCTCGGCATACCAACCCACCGGCGATCAGCCGGAAGCAATTGCAGCACTGATAGAAGGGTTGCAACAGAAAATCCCCTACCAAACCCTGCTGGGTGTGACCGGATCGGGAAAGACCTTTACAGTGGCCAATGTGATTGCACAGATAAATAAACCTACGTTGGTACTGAGCCACAATAAAACACTGGCCGCACAGCTCTATAGTGAGTTCAAGAATTTCTTCCCACACAATGCGGTGGAGTACTTTGTCTCCTACTACGACTATTACCAGCCGGAGGCTTATCTCCCCACGACCGATACCTATATCGAGAAGGATCTATCTATCAATGATGAAATTGAAAAGCTGCGTCTCGCAACTACCTCCTCACTCCTTTCGGGAAGGAGCGACGTGATAGTGGTTTCTTCTGTCTCTTGCCTCTATGGTATCGGCAACCCCGAAGATTTTAATAAGACCACCATAGATATTCATGTGGGAGAGATGATGGAGCGCGACCAGTTGCTGCGCCTGTTGGTGAATAGTCTTTATTCACGCAATGAAACTTCCGAGTACAACCGGGGAAACTTCCGGGTGAAGGGAGATACAGTGGATATCTTTCTGGCATACCACGACTATATCATTCGGGTTGTCTTCTGGGGAGACGAGATAGAGAGCATTGAATCGGTAGATCCACTCAACGGAATCACCATTGAACGGTTGGACTCCTACCGTATCTTTCCCGCGAATCTTTTTGTTACCACCCAGGAGCGTATCAATAAGGCGATCGACGAGATAGCGATCGATTTGGGGAAACAGGTAGAGTTTTTCCGATCCATCGGGAAACCCTACGAAGCCAAGCGACTCTACGAAAGGGTGACTTATGACTTGGAGATGATCAAGGAGATCGGTTACTGTTCCGGTATAGAGAACTATTCCCGTTATTTCGATGGCCGTGCAGCCGGTACTCGCCCCTTCTGCCTGCTTGACTTTTTTCCGGATGATTATCTTACGGTCATCGATGAAAGTCACGTCACCATCCCACAGATACGTGCCATGTATGGCGGAGACCACTCCCGCAAGATCAACCTGGTGGAGTATGGTTTCCGACTTCCGGCGGCAATTGATAACCGACCACTGAAATTTGAAGAGTTTGAAGCCCTCACCCCTGAAATCATCTTTGTGAGTGCCACCCCGGCCGATTATGAGTTGGAAAAATCGGAGGGTATTGTGGTCGACCAGCTGATTCGGCCGACAGGGCTGCTCGATCCGCCGATCGATGTGCGCCCGAGCCTGAACCAGATCGACGACCTGATGGAAGAGATCCGGCAACGGGTGGAAGTAGATGAGCGGATATTGGTGACGACCCTCACCAAACGGATGGCGGAAGAGTTGACCGATTACTTGACCAAAAACGGTGTGCGATGTAATTATATACATTCCGATGTGGAGACATTGGAGAGGGTGAAGATCATGGATGAATTGCGTAGTGGTTTATTCGATGTCTTGGTTGGTGTGAACCTGTTGCGTGAAGGGTTGGATCTGCCCGAAGTGTCGCTGGTGGCAGTACTTGATGCCGACAAGGAAGGATTCCTCCGCTCCCATCGTTCCCTTACTCAGACCGCAGGCCGCGCAGCACGTAATGTGAACGGGAAAGTGATCTTCTATGCCGATAAGATGACCGACAGTATGCGGATGACGATCGACGAAACCAACCGCAGGCGCGAAAAACAGATAAAATATAACGAGGAGCATGAGATCACACCGCAACAGATAAAAAAGGCGCACTCATCGGCGTTGACCAAAGAATATAAAACAACAGCCGAAGCAAGAGCTTATGTGGAACCCGATTACTATGCGATGGCAGCAGAAGCGGTGTCCGAATATGCGACGAAAGAGGAGCTCAAAAAAATAATTGAACAGACCCGAAAAGCAATGATGGCGGCGGCAAAAAAATTGGAATTCCTGGAGGCTGCACAATTACGAGACCGATTGATCATGCTGGAGGAAAAGTTGAAATGATTCGGTGATTCCGACAAGTCAGCAGAGGTGTTGATGATCCCGATAGTCTGTCCCGATTTATCGGGAAATCGAAACAACTTATCCCGGACTTCGGAAAGTAGTGCCGACTAATCAGCACATCGTTAAATCAGTAAATCAGTAAATCAACAAATCAGTGAAGATGAAATCAGATATTCAAATTGCAAGGGAAACACCCCTGAGAAAAATTAAAGATGTGGCGGAAAGCATCGGAATTGAACGCGATGAGGTGATCAGTTTTGGAAGACATATGGCAAAGATCCCTCTTCACCTGATCGATCAGGAGAGGATTGATCGGAGCAATCTGATATTGGTGACAGCCATTACCGCTACCAAGGCGGGTATTGGAAAGACGACGGTCTCGATTGGGCTGGCATTGGGGTTGAACAAGATTGGGAAAAAAGCGATTGTTGCCTTGCGAGAGCCATCGTTAGGTCCCGTCTTTGGGATGAAGGGCGGTGCCGCTGGTGGCGGATACGCGCAGGTACTGCCGATGGAGAATATCAATCTTCATTTTACCGGTGATTTTCATGCGATAACAACTGCCCATAACACCATCTCCGCCTTGCTCGATAACTATATATTTCGTGTACAGGGAACCGGTGAAGAGATCAAAGAGGTACTCTGGAAACGGGTGTTGGATGTAAATGACCGTAGTCTGCGATATATTGTGACAGGACTTGGACCAGGCAATGGAATACCCCAGGAGGGTGGTTTCGATATCACTGCCGCATCGGAGTTGATGGCAATCCTTTGTCTTGCGGAAGATGAAGCCGATCTTCGCCGACGGATAGAGAATATATTGCTGGGCTACACCCGTAATGGGGACCCATTTACGGTGAAAGAACTGGGGGTGGCAGGTGCTATCACCGTACTGATGAAAGATGCCATTCATCCTAACTTGGTGCAAACCACGGAAAATACGGCAGCTTTCATTCATGGTGGACCATTTGCCAATATTGCACACGGCTGTAACTCGGTATTGGCTACCAAGATGGCACTGACATATGGTGACTATGTGATTACGGAAGCCGGTTTTGGCGCCGACTTGGGAGCGGAGAAATTTTTTAATATCAAGTGTCGCAAGAGCGGACTACGCCCCAAACTGACAGTCATCGTCGCCACTGCCCAAGGACTGAAGATGCATGGTGGCACACCGGAGAAGATGATCAAATATCCGGATATGGAGGGGTTGAGAAAAGGGTTGGAGAATCTGGGAAAACATCTCGATAACCTTTCCGGTTTTGGTCAATCGGTGGTGGTGGCATTCAATAAATATGGATTTGATACAGCGGAAGAGATCGATACGGTACGTGCTTTCTGTCAGGCAAGAGGGGTGCCGTTTGCCGTCAATGAGGCATTCACCGACGGAGGTGAGGGGGCGGTTGAATTGGCTAAGACAGTGGTGGAGGCAGTCGAGAAGAAACCATCGGGAGAATTGAAATTCACCTATGATGATGAGGACGATATAGAGTCCAAACTGACGAAAGTAGCTACCAATATCTATGGTGCGCGCGACGTGGTGATGGGGGAGAAAGCATTGAAGAAACTGAAACTGATTGAAGGCACACCACTTGAAAAGATGCCGGTCTGCATTGCCAAAACACAATACTCCTTCTCAGCCGATCCCAAATGGTACGGTGTTGCCAAAAATTTCCGGTTCAAGATCAATGATCTGGTGATTAACCGTGGTTCGGAATTTATTGTCGCCATTGCAGGAGAGATGATGCGTATGCCCGGACTGCCCGCCGATCCGCAGGCCAAACGGATCGATATCGTCAACGGAGAGGTGGAGGGATTAAGTTGACATTTTTTTCTTTGACACTTGTTACTCAATGAACAGACTGTTGCACGATCGATTCAATCCTATGCTCACGAAAATAGTTAAGAAAACTGTTCTCTTCACACTATTGCTCGCTACCGCCTCCTGTAATACGAGAAATAGCGGGAATATATCAACTTATACTATTACCAATACCGATTTCGAAAATTCAATCTTGATTGAAGGAATTGTTGAACCGATACGTTTCACCACCTTGGTCTGTCCAAGGAATGTGGATGGAATAGTCACCTTTTTGATTGAAAATGGAACCTACGTAAACGAAGGAGAGGTGGTCTGCATAATTGAGGATAATAATCAACAAAATAACTATGATAATCTGCAAATTTCATTGGAAAATGCGGTGGCGGAATTAAGCAAGGTCAGTGCCGATTTGGAGATGCAATATGCCCTGTTGGAAGCACAGGTTAAAAATAATGAGGTAGACACCGAAATTGCAGACTTGGACTCTTTACAGCTTCTATTTGCCACGCCCACGCAAAAAAGGATCAAAGAGTTGGAACTTGAAAGGGCTTATATAGAGAAAACGAAGTTAACACAAAAGCTTCAGTCGCTCGATATCATTAACCGGTCGGAAATAAGAAAATTGGAGATAAATATCCAGCAGTTGACTACCCGGTTACAATCGGCAGAGAAAACGCTTGAAGAGCTGACTGTCAGGGCGCCAAAAAAGGGATTGGCCATTGTGGCAGACTCCCGCATGACGGGTGAAAAGTTGAAGGTGGGCGACAATATCTGGAATAATATGCCGGTGGTGATTGTCCCTGAAGTGTCGGAAATGAAGGTGAAGATGGCGGTCAGCGAGTCGGATTTCAGGCATATCAGTGAAAATGACTCGGTAACCTACACTTTCGATGCTATGCCGGGAAATAGCGCGTATGGCAAGATAATCAAGAAATTACCTGTCGGTCAACCCTATAAGAGAGATTCAAAAGTGAAGTTTTTTGAGGTGGAGGCCTCCATCGATAGCGTGCTGCAACTTCCTGAACCTGGATTTACAGCCAACTGCCGTATAATTACCTCCTATATAAACGATACGATTGTGGTTCCCCGGGTGGCCATCTATGATGTCGACTCCATGAAGGTGGTCTATGCCAGGAACAACCGCAAATATGAAGTACGTCAGATCGCCATCGGTGCATCATCAATGAAAGAATCGGTTGTCACCAATGGTTTGAATCGGGGCGAGGTGATTTCATTGATAAAGCCTCCTCTCTCACATATAAGAGGGAAGAGCCTGCTGCCGGATTCAATCCAATAGAAAAATATGTTACATTACGTTACAATATCAAATGCGCATGGGATATAAATTTATAACAACATCTTTTCTCTTTTTTTGTCTGATTTTCCTTGTTGGATGTGGTCAAAAAGAGACGAAACAAATAGCTGTCGGGAAAGTGGCAAAAGGATCTCTTCTCCTCGATCTGTACGAAGAGGGAGAGATCGAAGCCGTACAGTCCATCAATATTGTGGCTCCGATGATTTCCTGGAGGTATGGAAATCTGAAGATTACCGAATTGGTAAAAGACGGGAAGGAGGTTCAAGCAGGTGACACGCTGATTGTTTTTGATCCTTCCGAGGTACTTAAAGGTATCGTGGAGGCAGAGTCTAGCTTGGAGATAGCCAAAGCGGAATTCGAGAAAATGATTGCTCAGCAAAAATCGGACCTCGAAGAGTTGAAAGCGGGGTATGAAGTAGCAAGAATTTCCCATGAGATATCTAAAATACGGTTCGAATCGTCGGAATATGAGTCGGAGATCAAAAAGAAAGAGATACAACTGAACCTCGATAAGGCCGACATTGCCCTGGAGAGAGCCAAAGAGCAGATAGACAACCGGGTGAAAATACAGAATGAGGAGGTGAAACAGAAAAATCTTTCTATCCTGCAATTCCAGTCCCGGCTCGACGAAGCACATGAAACGCTTCAAAAACTCTCCGTAATCACACCTTCTGCCGGGATAGCCATTATATCACGAAACTGGAGCAGCGGTAACAAGTTTCAGATTGGAGATCAATGTTGGTCTGGATTCCCGCTGCTCCAACTGCCCGATCTCTCCAGGTTAAAAGCAACGGTAAAGATCAATGAGGTGGATGTGGCGAAAATAAGTAAAGAGCTGCAGGTGGAGATAAAACCGGATGCATTTTCCGATCAGCTTTTTACCGGGAGAGTCAGCTCAATTGCCAATCTGGCCGTGAATAAAGATGGTTCATCAAAAATAAAGGTATTTCCGGTCGAAATAATGCTGAATGAATCGGATAAGAACCTCCTTCCCGGACTTACCGTGAGTTGCAGGATAATTATAGACAAGATAGAAGATGTGCTTTTTATTCCTTTGGATGCCGTGAGGGCGGAAGGAGACAAAAATTTTGTCTATAAGAAGAGTGTAAGCGGCTATGATAAGATAGAGATTGAGACAGGAGAGAATAATAGCGATTATGTGGTTGTCGTCAGCGGACTCAAGGAGGGGGATGAGATAGCGCTGGTAGACCCCTACGCCGTGGAAAGTGAGGGGGAGAGTGAGTGACTGGGTCGCACAAGATTGCCGGTCGCACGGTTTTGTTATGGTCAACCCACTTATAGAGAGTAAATCAACAGAATAATCGAATTTTGAATTTTTGAATCGGATGAAGAAAAAAATAACGTACACTCTTTGGATGCTGTTTTTCCTGCTACTTCTTTCTATTTCTTGTGAGAGAGGGTTCGAGACGGATGATGCGGCGCGAAAATTGGCTGGGAGCACCATTATAGAGACGGGTGAACTTGCCGCTGTCAACTCCATCTCCTTTGTCATACCGAGGTATGGCCGGTATTGGTATCAGATGAAGATTATCGGATTGTTGAATCATGGAGAGATAGTGAAAAAAGGAGATTCAATCGCACAGCTCGATCCGACAGAGATCAATAAATTTATCCTGGATCAGGAAAGTAACCTGGAAACGCAACTGGCCGTGTTGGAAAAATTATATGTGGAACAGGAAAATAGAGGGCAGGAAAGTGAGTCCCGAATCAAAAATGAGCTGGCATCATTCGATTTGAAGAAGATCGAATTGGAAGCTTCCCGTTTTGAGTCGGAACGGTTACGCCGCATAAAAGAGTTGGAATTCGAGCAGGCAAAGATCAATCTTGAGAAAGAGAAGCGGATTTATGAACTGAGTGAGGTGATCAAAGCAAATGATTTGAAGATTCAAGAAATCAGGGTGGAACAGATTCGGAAAGAGATAGAAAATGCCAAAGCACTGCTGCCAAAACTCACTCTGCGCACACCCGTATCTGGCGTGTTTCAGATTGAATGGAATTATCAGGGACCCACCAGAAGCTTATACAGGATAGGAGATAATATATATGCTGGAAATAATCTGGCCAAAGTGCCCGAATTGGAATTTATGAAAGTGAATACCCAGGTAAATGAGACCGATTTTCTTAAACTGGAGGTCAACCAGAAAGTGGCGGGCCGTTTAGATGCGTTGCCCAAGGTGGTGTTCGAGGGGGAGGTAGCCTATATCGGCAAGTTATGCCGGTTAAAAGAGACAAAGTCGCGGCAGCGGGTTTTCGATGTGGAGGTCAGGATATTGGAGCCGGATGAGAGGCTGAAGCCGGGGATGACGGTAAGTTGTGAATTTTTATAAAAAAAGAGTATGCAATACGGTGAGAATATTCGCTTGGCGCTTCAGGGACTGATCGACCACAAATTTCGTTCTTTCCTGACCATGTTGGGAATCATATTTGGTGTGGCCTCGGTGATTACCATGTTGTCGATTGGAGAGGGTGCAAAACGAGAAGCCATCGCGAAGTACCAGGATCTGGGGGTAAATAATATCATTGTCAGGGAAAAATCGCTTTCGGATGAGGAGTTGGAGGAGGTGCGCGCAAAATTCTCCCAGGGGCTTTCTATACAGGATGCCCATGTTATCCAAGAGATTGTGCCCGGCGTGGAGAGGATTGCCTCGCAAGCCGAAAAGAGCAGTGAGGTGAGGTACGATGATAAGTCGGTGAAATCGACCGTCATAGGCATTACCCCCAATTTCCTTGGCTTGATGAACTACAAAGTACAACAGGGAAACTTTATCAACGAGAAACAGTATAGTGAGCGGTTGAAAGTATGTGTGCTGGGGGCAGGTGTGGCTGCCACCTTCTTTAAGGGCGAAGATCCCATCGGGAAATTGGTGAAGATCGACGACCAATGGCTGGAGGTGGTCGGTGTGCTGGCATCCAAAAGCCTCTTTACCGAAACGGTGGGCGAGCTGGCGGCAAGAGACCTGAACCGGGATGTTTATGTGCCGCTATCCCTGTTCCTGAATCGCTTTACCAGGGAGAATATCCTCTCCAGTGAAATCCAACAGATCACTGTGCAGATCACTAATTCGGATAGGCTGATCGAAGCTTCCCGGATTATCGACGAAATCCTGAAAAGACATCATTTCAATAACGATGACTACAGCATTGTCATCCCTTACGAATTGTTGAAACAGGAAGAGAAAGAGCGACAGATCTATAACATCCTTTTGGGTGCAACTGCCGCCATATCACTCTTGGTGGGAGGGATAGGGATTATGAATATCATGTTGGCCACCGTCATGGAGCGCACCCGCGAGATTGGGATCCGCAGGTCGGTGGGAGCCCGTAAGATTGATATCATGAGCCAGTTTGTTACCGAGTCGGTGGTCATCAGCATTACCGGAGGATTGATAGGCGTATTGATCGGTATCATACTCTCGCTGGCGGTTACCCTGTTTACCGACATCACCACCTTTATCAAACCCTACTCGGTTTTTATCGCATTCTCTTTTTCGGTAATCGTGGGAGTCAGCTTTGGCTACCTGCCGGCGAAGAATGCTGCCAACTTGAAACCGGTAGACTCAATCCGTTACGAATAAAACAGAGAGGCTATGCTGATAGAAATTAAAGAGCTTAAAAAGAGCTATTCTTTGGGTGAGAGTGAGATTCCCGTCATTCACGGCATCGATCTCAATATCGAAAAGAACGAATATGTGGCCATCATGGGTCCTTCCGGTTCGGGAAAATCAACCTTGATGAATATTCTCGGTTGTTTGGATACGGCAACAAGCGGACACTACTATTTGAATAATATAGATGTAAGCACGTTGGACGATGATGCCCTCTCGCTTACGAGGAACAGGGAGATTGGTTTTATCTTTCAGAATTTCAATCTCCTGCCCCGGTTAAATGCGATCCAGAATGTGGAATTGCCATTGATCTATGCAGGTGTACCGGCTGTTGAGCGCAGAGAGAGAGCACTGAAATCCTTGGAGAGGGTGGGACTGTCTGACCGGTTGCATCATAAACCCTCCGAATTGAGTGGGGGGCAGCGACAAAGGGTAGCCATTGCCCGGGCATTGGTCACCAATCCCGGTATATTGTTGGCAGATGAGCCTACCGGAGCGCTCGATTCCAAGACGGGGATAGAGATCATGCGCCTGTTCGAGGAGTTACACAAGGAGGGAAATACAATCATCCTGATTACCCACGAACAGGAGATCGCGAATTATGCCCACCGTAATATCTATCTCAAGGATGGAATGATCCATTCCGATAAGTTGAATCAACAGATACGGATTTTGTAATGTGCCAATCCCGATAACCTGTCCCTATTGATCGGGAAATCGGGAGGAGTAGCGCCAATCATCATTTTCCATTATCCATTGTCAATTAATGAAGTTTATGAAAAAAATATTTTTAATTTCCATCTCTTTCTTTCTCTCCGCACTCTACTTGCATGGCCAATCGGTGCATACCCTCACCTTGGAAGAAAGCATAGAGATTGCCAAGAGCAAAAGCTATAGTATGTTGAAATTGGGAGAAGACCTGAAAATCGCCGAATACAACCTGAAGTCGGCGACAAACCGGTTGAAGACGCACATCGACATGACCATCGGGGCTCCTCAATACACCGAAACCATCGAAAGCTGGAAAGATACTACCGGCATCACCTTTTATTATCCGGTGAAGGAGCTGGGCTACTCTACCGTATTGACGATTAACCAGCCTTTACCAACCGATGGTAATATATTTATTCAGAATATGCTATCGAGTGGAGAGAACTTCAATAGCAATTTCCGCTCTTCCCGGTTGCGTTCCCGCATCGGATTGAGCCAGCCGATCCATTCCTTTTATGCCTATAACAATATCCGGTCGACGCTCAAACGGGCGGAACTCGATTATGAACGTTCCAATAAACAGTATCAGAGGGAGGAGCTGAATCTCGTTTATCAGGTAAGCAGCGCCTACTATAATTTACTGTCGCTTCAAAGAAGTACGGAGATCGCCCATCTCGACCTGGATCGGCAGATGGAAGCACATGAGATATCGCAAAACAAATATGCCGCCGGCTTGATACGTGAAGTGGATGCGCTACAGATGGAGGTCGATTTGGCCGAAGCACAAAACAATTACGATATTGCGTTGCTCAACGAAGTGTCTGCCAAAAACTCTTTTAAGGAATTATTGGGCTTGGATTTGGATGACAGCGTAACCTTGCACAATGAGTTGAATTATCAGATCATAGTGATCGATCCGGAAAAGGCCATCGAGATGGCGCTGAAAAACAGGTTGGAGGTAAGGGAACAGGAGATACAGATAGAGTTACAGAAATTGAATATAAAGCAACAGCGGTCGAACGGAATGATCAAGGGGAGTATTGATGCCTATTTCGAAAGGGCCGGGATAGACCAGCAAACCGGCATCGCTTTTTTCCCTTCTATTCGAAATTCCTATAACAACCTGATAGAAAGAAATTCCAGTTATGGTGTGGGACTGACCATTACCATACCCATCCTCGATTGGGGTGAAAACCGTGCCTTGGTAAAGGCATCCGAATCGCGGTTGAAACAATATAACTATCGTAAAGAGGAGGTTGAAAGGGAAATTGAGACCGAGGTAAAGAATCTCATAGCCAGTATCAACAGCAATTTAAAGAGATTGCAGGTGTTGGAAAGAAACGTGGTGGTTGCCGAAAAGAGCTTTGAGATCACCCGGAAACGCTTCTCCGATGGAGATATCGACAGTCAGGGGCTGGCATTGGAGAGAAACCGCCTGAACAATGCATATACCTCTCATCTGAGGGCATATATCAATTATCAGTTGTCGTTGGCCGACCTGATGAGGAAAACTTTATACGACTTCCAGCGCCAGGTGGAGGTGAATTGATCGTTTAACCCACCCACATCAGATCGCTCATGATACCGTCGGAGATAAAGATGCCGTCGCGAGTCAGTTTCAGCCTGTCTCCTTCCACCTTGAGCATTTTTCTTTCAAGATACTTCTGTGCATTTTGCAGGCAGTAGCGATGAAATTCCTCGCCAAAGCGAGTTGTAAGCGTTGTCAGGTCGAGCCCCCACATGGTGCGAAGACCGGTAAGTACCGCTTCGTTGTATTTCTCGCTCAACCCCAGCTGTTCTATTTCCCGGTACAATTTGCCCGATTCTATCCCTTTGATATAGCGGGTAAGCGATGGAATATTCAATGAACGGCTATCGCCATCGAAAGAGTGTGCTGCAGGTCCCAGGCCAAGGTATTTCTCCCCCGTCCAATATGCGCTGTTGTGCCGAGAAAAATACCCCTCCTTGCCGAACGCCGATATTTCGTAATGGAGATATCCCTGTGAGGTGAGTCGGTCAATCAGTATGGCAAATAGGGTGGTGCTAACCTCTTCATCTACCGGTTTTATTTTGCCTGCCTGTAACAAGCTGTACATCTTAGTCTTTTCTTCATAGATCAGATGATAGGAGGAGATATGAGGCAGGTTGAGGGCGATGGCTTGTGTCAGATTATAGTGCCAGATCGCCTCCGTCTGATTGGGTAACCCATACATCAAGTCGATGCTGATATTTTCAAAACCATGTCCGCGGCATCTCTTTACGGCGTCAATCGCCTCCCGGGCAGTATGCCGCCGGCTCAGGAAAGTCAGCTCCTCGTCGTTAAAACTCTGTATGCCGATGCTGAGGCGATTTACCGGCAACCGGGAGAGCCTATCCAAATAGGCCTCCGTCAGGTCATCGGGGTTTGCCTCCACGGTGATCTCTGC
>JAAYFR010000306.1 GCA_012728155.1 Bacteroidales bacterium
CTTCGACCCGATACGGATATTACGGATATGAGAAAACTCTTTTGTCAACAACGGTTCAATATAGGTAGAGATGATAGAAGCATTGGCAGTAAGCGGATCACCTCCGGTAAAAAGCACATCCGACACCTTGGGATGCTTGAGCAGATACTTATGCAGCAGATCGGCCTCTTTCATCGCAAATTTCAGTTCATTCATCCCTGAGAACTGAGGCCACCGGAAACAGAAAGTACAATAGGCATGGCATGTCTGTCCCTGACTGGGGAAGAAGAGCACTGTCTCACGATATTTATGCTGCATTCCATGCAATTTTATACCCTCTACCGTCGGCATATTATACTGTTGTCCCGCAGGGTTGGGATTCAACTTCATCCTGATTTCATACACCTTTTGCTTTAATCCTGCCTCATCGTTCCTATCGATCAATTTTTTCACCTGCCTATAATGAAGTTTTGAAAGCATCTCTCCACGAGGAAAAGTAAGCGTAAAAATTGGATCATCCGGCACATTATTCCAGTCGATCAACTCCTCTATCACATAGTTATTGGTTTTGAAGGGTAATACACGCCCTACTACCCCAATAGCCTCCCGTTCCTGATCGGACAGGGCACTCAGTTGAGGCAGATCACTATAATTCCGGAGAATATAATTTTTATATTTTTTATTTTCCATTTCAATTGATTTTTATTTTATTCGGTGCACTACAGAAAGTAATAAGGATCCGAGAATTAGGGAATAGAGATTTGAATTGCATTTTCAGACAAACAAAAATAGACTAAAAGTGACAAAAAGACAACTTTATTCATACAATTTTATATTTTTTTGGGAAATAAATAACAGTTTGCCCCTATTAAGAGAATATGGAAAGTTTTTTGGAGAAAAGGGTGCCAATTACAAATATAATATGTACTTTTGCAGCCAGATGAAAATATTTTTTTTACATACTGACTACCCCAAAGCAACAATCGTAGTCCGACGATGCTTTTGAACTATGCGGCAACCCCGGTTCCCGCTCACTATCCCCTTTTATCTATGTAGCCTCCGGGCAACACTCTACAATCAACTCTCTAATTTTATTGTTTTAGGATGAATGTTATTATTCATATAGCAGACAGCAGCTTCATAGCTTATGCGCAGAAAATATGCGATCTGATTTACGACTCTGCGCAAGCACGCGGTACAGGTATTGCAAAGCGAAGTGCTGAATATGTCGCAGAAAAGATTGAAGCCGGCAAAGCAGTGATCGCCCTCGATGAGGAGAAATTAGTCGGCTTTGCCTATATTGAGACTTTCAGTCACAACCGCTTTGTGGCCAACTCCGGGCTGGTGGTGCATCCCGATTACCGTAATCAAGGGCTGGCCAAAAAAATTAAACGGAAAATTTTTGATCTTTCCCAGAAGCTCTATCCCAATGCCAAAATATTCAGCATCACCACTGGACTGGCTGTCATGAAAATGAATACCGAACTGGGATTTAAACCGGTCACTTTTTCAGAACTGACCAACGACGAAGAGTTCTGGAAAGGATGCCAAGGATGCAGAAATTTTGATATCTTGCAACGTAATAATTATAAAATGTGCCTCTGCACAGGGTTACTTTATGACCCGAAAGTCCAACCGGCACAGCAACCGGCGAGTCCTTTTGCGAAAAAGGTGGTGAAACCGGTTATCAAAATAAAAAAAACCAATAAAATGCATAAAAAATGAAGAAAAAAGTAGTATTGGCTTTTAGTGGCGGCCTCGACACCTCCTTCTGCGTGCCCTGGCTGATTAATGAAAAAGGAGTGGAAGTACATACCGTAATCGTGAACACCGGTGGATTTTCACATGAAGAGTCGAAATCGATCGAAGAGCGGGCAATACAGTTAGGTGCTACCACACACACCTCTATCGATGCAGTAGATGATTACTACAACAAGGGCATCAAATATCTGATATTTGGGAACATATTAAAAAACAACACCTATCCGTTGTCGGTCAGCTCCGAACGATTCTTCCAGGCGATGGCGGTACTGGATCATGTGAAAAAGATAGGTGCTGATTTTGTGGCACATGGAAGTACAGGAGCGGGAAATGATCAAATACGTTTCGACCTTGTATTTGAAGTGTTGGCTCCGGAAGTGCAGATTATTGCACCAATCCGCGAGTTGTGCCTCTCCCGTCAACAAGAGATCGATTACCTGAAAGAGAAAGGATTCGACTTTTCATGGGAGAAATCGAAATATTCCATCAACCAAGGGATCTGGGGCACCAGCGTAGGAGGTGTGGAAACCTTACAATCATCCGGCGTTTTGCCCGAAGAGGCCTATCCATCACAAGTAACCGATTGGGGAACGGAACGTATCACCCTGGGATTTGAAAAGGGTGAACCGATCTCATTGAACGGAGAAAAGATGAATCCGGTGACACTGATCCATACATTACATGCAATGGCGTCGAAATATGGTATCGGCCGTGATGTACATGTGGGTGATACCATTATCGGCACCAAAGGACGGGTCGCATTTGAGGCACCCGCACCGCTGATTATCATCAAGGCACACCACCTGTTGGAAAAACATGTGCTGACCAAACAACAACTCTATTGGAAAGCTCAACTTGCCAACTGGTGGGGACAACTGATGCACGAAGCACAATACCTGGAGCCGGTGATGCGCAATATCGAAGCCTTTCTCGACGACACCCAGCAGTTTGTGACCGGTGAAGTGGAGATTGAGCTGCGCCCCTATCATTTTGCTGTATTGGGATGCTCCAGCGAGTACGACCTGATGAACGCCAAATTCGGGGAATATGGAGAAACCAACAAATCGTTCACCGGTCAAGATGTAGTAGGGTTCACGAAAGTGATTGCCAACCCATTGAAAATTTATTACACCATCCACGACAATGATTAATGTAAGCATAGTTGGGGGAACAGGGTATACGGCGGGTGAACTCCTCCGTATCCTGCTCCGCCATCCTGAAGTGAATATTGAATCGGTCATCAGCACCACTTCGGTGGGGGTGCCAATCGCCGAGATGCATCGTGACCTATTGGGAGAGACAGATCTAATCTTTACGGATACTTTCTTTAAACCCGACGTGATATTCCTCTGTCTGGGACATGGGTTATCCCGTGCTTTCCTGACTGACAACAATATCCCGGCATCCTGCAAAGTGATTGATTTGGGGAATGACTTCCGCAATGATCCGGTATTCAACGAAAGAAATTTTGTATTCGGGTTGTGCGAACAGAACCTCGAATTGATCCGCACTGCTGACAATGTAGCCAATCCCGGTTGTTTTGCCACCACCATCATACTGGCGTTATTGCCACTGGCATCCCGGAACCTACTGAAAGAGGAGATACATATACATGCCATCACAGGCTCTACGGGAGCGGGGAAAAGAGCGACCGAAACGACCCATTTCAGCTATCGCGACAATAATATATCAGTGTACAAACCATTCACTCACCAACATCTGGAAGAGATCGGCAATACATTGACGGGGGCGGGTAACAGCAATCTGCCTCAGATCAACTTTGTGCCGATGCGGGGTGATTTCACACGCGGCATCTTCGCCAGTATCTATACAAAATGGGACGGATCCATTTCAGAGTCTGAAGTCCTCGAGCTTTACGAAGATTATTACCGTGCATCGCCTTTCGTATTTGTATCCCAAAAACCAATCAGCCTGAAAGAGGTGGTCAATACCAACAAGGGGTTATTGCATATCGAGTTTTATAATGGTTATATCCATATCACCTCCATCATCGACAACCTGGTGAAAGGGGCATCCGGGCAAGCGGTGCAAAATATGAACCTGATGTTCGGACTGGATGAGACCACCGGATTGCAGTTAAAGGGTAGTTCTTTTTGATGGGATGATTTTTATTTTTTATTGTTAATTTACTCAAGATGAATCTATTCGATGTATATAGCTTGTGGGAGATAGAACCGGTACGGGGTAAGGGTTGCCATGTATGGGACAGGGAGGGAACAGAATATCTCGATCTTTACGGTGGCCATGCCGTAATCTCTATCGGTCATTCCCACCCCCGCTATGTAAAAGCGGTGCAGGAGCAAGTGGAGAAGATCGGTTTCTACTCCAATTCGGTACAGAACTCCTTACAGCAGGAGTTAGCCGATAAACTGGGGAAACAGTCAGGTTATCCCGACTAGTCACTTTTTCTCTGTAACTCTGGTGCCGAGGCCAATGAGAATGCTTTGAAACTGGCATCATTCCATACTGGGAAAAAGCGTGTGATCGCTTTCAACGGAGCCTTTCACGGACGCACCTCCGGCACGGTGGCTGTCACGGATAATCCTATTATCCAAGCCCCTTTCAACAAAGGACATGAAGTCACTTTTGTACCGTTAAATGATATCATTGCCGTAGAAACCGAGATAGAAAAAGGAGATGTAGCCGCCGTTATTATCGAGGGAATACAGGGCGTATCTGGTATTTATATGCCGGAAGCAACCTTCTTGCAACAGTTGGCAACTCTCTGCAACCAGCACGGATCAATTTTGATTCTCGACGAAATACAGTCCGGATATGGTCGTAGTGGAGCATTTTTTGCCCATCAATGGGCTGGAATAGAACCCGACTTGATTACGATGGCCAAAGGGATAGCCAACGGTTTTCCAATGGGAGGTGTACTTATCGCACCCAAATTCGAAGCGAAGAAAGGAATGCTGGGCACCACTTTTGGTGGCAATCATCTGGCCTGTGCCGCTGCCATCGCGGTACTCGATGTATTAAAAGAGGAGTCATTGGTAGATAACGCAAAAAAAATGGGTGCATATCTGCTGCAGGAGTTATCAGGTATAAACGGCATCACTGCTATCCGCGGTCGGGGATTGATGCTCGGTCTGGAGTTTCTCCCTGAATTTGCCACCCTCCGCAACCGCCTCCTCTTTGAAAACCATATCTTTACCGGTGGAGCAAAGAACAATGTAATGCGCTTGTTACCTCCATTATCCATATCGAAAGAGGAAATCGATAGTTTCATTGCTGCATTAAAGGAGAAAATAGAATAATCTGCCACGACTACAGCTTCACTTTCCCCCTAAAAGAGGGTTAAAAGAGTGTAAACCGGGCAATAAACGCTTCACAAGATGAGAAACTTTACTTCTGTTCATGACATAGGCGACCTGAAAAGTGCGCTCGAAAAAGCAAAGTATGTCAAAGAAAATCCTTTTGCCGATCAGGAGTTGGGCAAAAACAAGACTCTACTGTTGATCTTTTTCAATTCGAGCCTGCGTACCCGACTCAGTACCCAGAAAGCGGGGTTGAACCTCGGCATGAATGTAATTGTACTCGACATCAACCAAGGCGCCTGGAAGCTGGAAACAGAAAAAGGGGTGATCATGGATGGCGATAAACCGGAGCATATCCTTGAGGCGATCCCGGTGATGGGCGCCTACTGTGATGTGATCGGAGTACGCTCTTTCGCCCAGTTCGAAGAGAAGGCGGCCGACTATAACGAGGTTATCCTGAATCAGTTTATCCAATACTCCGGCAAACCGATCTTCAGTATGGAGGCGGCCACACGCCATCCACTACAAAGTTTTGCCGACCTGATTACAATTGAAGAATTTAAAAAAACGGAAAAGCCAAAAGTGGTGCTTACCTGGGCACCGCACCCCAGGGCATTACCACAAGCGGTTCCCAATTCATTCGCCGAATGGATGAACGCCACCGATTACCAGTTTGTAATCACTCATCCCGAAGGGTATGAACTGGACGAAAAATTTGTCGCCAATGCAATAGTGGAATACGACAAAGAGAAAGCTTATAAGGATGCGGACTTTATCTATGCAAAGAACTGGGCAGCTTATCAAGATCCAAATTATGGCAAGATCTTAAGTACCGACCGTGCATGGACCGTAGAGAGCAAGAAGATGGCGCTGACCAACAACGCCTATTTTATGCACTGCCTCCCCGTGCGACGCAATATGATCGTAAGTGATGAGGTGATCGACAGCCAGCAATCTATTGTGATCCCCGAAGCAGCCAACCGCGTTGTTTCGGCACAGGTAGTACTGAAAGAGATATTATTAGGACTGTAGTTAATGTGATGATGCGTACCGAGACTAAAAAGAAAACCCTTTCGATTGTGAAGATCGGAGGAAATATAGTGGACAATCCTAAAGCGTTGAAATCATTTCTGAATGATTTTCACCAGCTCAAAGGAAATAAATTACTGGTGCACGGCGGAGGAGTGATGGCTTCAAAAATGGCAAAGCAACTCGGTATCGAGACCAAGATGCTCAACGGACGCCGTATCACCGACGAGGAGACACTCAAGCTGGTCACCATGGTCTATGCCGGATGGGGAAATAAAAGTATCGTGGCAACATTACAACAAATTGGCTGTAACGCAATCGGACTTTCGGGTGCCGACGCCAATGTTATTCCTTCGATCCGACGTTCGCCCGTACCGGTCGATTTCGGTTTTGTAGGCGATCCGGATCCGAATAAAACCAATACTACCTTTATCTCTCAATTGATAGAGAGTGACATGACACCTGTCTTTTGTGCAATCACCCACGATGGAAATGGCTCCCTGTTGAACACCAACGCCGACACCATCGCTTACACGGTGGCAGCAGCTTGTTCCAGAGTATATCAAACAACACTCTATTACTGTTTCGAAAAGGAGGGAGTGTTGAGAGATATCGACGATCCGGACAGTCTCATAGCCACTATGACCCGCGAAGAATGTGAAGCATACAAACAACAAGGCATCATTGCCGATGGTATGATCCCTAAATTGGACAACTCCTTCAGAGCAATGACAGAGGGAGTATCCCAAGTGATTATTTTACATGCAAAGAACCTCTTATCCGGTAAGGGAACGGTGTTAGGATGATGCGTAGATTTGGTGGTTTACCGATGTGATGATTATAAATGTGCCAATGAGATTGAGTAAAGATTGATTTTTTGATTGAATGGGTAATGGATAATGGGTAATTTTCTATGGACAACTATACACAAAACTCGGTTGAATTATTAAGGAAACTGGTTTCGATTCAATCATTTTCGGGGGAAGAGGATCTCCGGAGTAATTTTCTGGCAGGATATTTCAGTGAAAAAGGGATACCCGTAGAGCGTATTGGCAACAATCTGGTTGTGCGTCAACCTCATCACGACAGGTCAAAACCGACATTGATGCTAAATTCGCATCTTGATACGGTTCGTCCAAACAGCGGATATAGTTTCGACCCATTTATTCCACCCCTTTCCGAGACTCATATTTACGGGCTGGGCAGCAATGATGCGGGAGCCAGTGTGGTCACCTTGCTTCACACATTCCTCTATTTCTACGAAAAGGAATTGCCTTTCAACCTCCTGCTGGCACTCTCCGCAGAAGAGGAAAACTCTGGCCCCAACGGAATGATCTTATTGTGGCAGAAACTCTCTAAAGAAGTGGATATGGCGATTGTCGGTGCACCGACCGGCATGCAGGCAGCCATTGCCGAAAGAGGATTGCTGGTGATCGACGGGGAAGCGAAAGGGGTAAGCGGACATGCTGCCCGAAATGAGGGGATAAATGCACTCTATATCGCACTGGAAGATATTGAGATATTAAAGTCGATGAAGTTCGACAAGGTATCGCCCACAATGGGAGAGGTAAAACTGACCGTCACACAGATCAATGCAGGCACACAACACAATGTGATACCCGATCGATGCAGTTTTGTGATAGACATCCGACCAACGGAGATGTACACCAACCGTGAGATCATGGAGATATTACAGCCGAAAGTAAAAAGCGAGCTGAAAGCACGGTCGCTGACCAACAGGAGTTCTGCCACACCGGTCGATCATTTCCTCATTCAATCTATACAACAGCTCGATATTGAGTCTTACACCTCCCCCACCACATCAGACTGGATGCGGATCTCTTGTCCGGCCGTGAAAATGGGACCGGGAGAATCGAAGCGATCACACCGACCCGACGAATTTGCACTGGTCGATGAGTTGAAACAGGGTATCGAGGGATACATCCGATTTATTGAGAAATTGGCCGAATAACGACAATCATTTTCAACTCCCCGAAAAGAGATGTACATTTGCAACCGGAGATAAGAAATAAAAGTCTTCACAGAAGCAAGCAAAGACAAAAAGAAACAGGAGATGGCAAAAATATGGGATAAAGGCTTTGACGCCAATCAGAGAGTAGAAGAATTTACCGTCGGCAACGATCGCGAACTCGATCTGCGTTTGGCGAAACATGATATCCTGGGCTCGATGGCGCATATCAAGATGCTGGTAAAGATCGGCCTTTTGAAGGCAGAAGAGGAAAAATTGCTGCATTCCGAACTTCACAATATCCTGACCGAAGTGCAACAGGGAGATTTTAAGCTCGACGATGATGCCGAAGATATCCACTCTCAGATAGAAGCAATGCTGACTGAAAGGCTGGGTGAGATAGGCAAAAAAATTCACTCCGGACGATCCCGCAACGACCAGGTATTGGTCGATATCAAGCTTTACCTCAAAGAGGAGATAACCCAGATAAAAGAGGAAGTCATAGCGTTATTCAACCTGCTTCAATCACTCAGCGAACAACATAAAGAGGTGTTGCTGCCCGGATACACCCACGGACAGATTGCAATGCCCTCCTCTTTCGGATTATGGTTCGGCGCTTATGCCGAAGCATTGGTGGACGATATGCATACCCTTGCGGCAGCATGGCAGGTAACCGATCAAAATCCGTTGGGTTCTGCCGCCGGCTATGGCAGTTCGTTCCCGCTCGACAGGGAGATGACCACGCATGAACTGGGATTCGGCACCATGAGCTATAATGTGGTAGCCGCCCAGATGGGACGAGGTAAAACCGAACGGATTCTTGCACAGAGCATGTCGAATATTGCGTCCACCCTCAACAAGCTGGCAGCGGATAATTGCATGTACCTCTCAGGAAATTACAACTTCATCTCCTATCCCGACGCACTTACGACGGGGTCGAGCATTATGCCACATAAGAAAAATCCTGATGTATGGGAATTGATCCGCGCCCACAGCAACCGATTGCAGAGCCTGCCCAATGAAATCACGCTGATGACCACCAATATGCCGCACGGCTACCATCGCGACTACCAGTTATTGAAAGAGGTGCTCTTCCCTGCTTTGGAAACCCTGCACAAACTTTTACAGATGACCTGCTTTATGCTGGAGCATATCTCGTGCAACCGGGATATTCTCTCCGACCCACGGTATCAATTTCTCTTCACCGTAGAGGAGGTGAACAACCGCGTATTACAAGGAATTCCCTTCAGGGAAGCCTATCAGCAGGTAGGAAAAGAAGTAGAGGCCGCCTCTTTCCGTGCTCCAAAAGAGATACACCATACCCACGCCGGTAGTATCGGCAATCTCTCTACCAAAGAGATCAAAAAGAAGATGGAAAGGGCTTCAGAGGCCATCAGATAACAAAATAGATGACAAATTGCAACTTCATCTGCTCTTTTTTTCGTACTTTTGTGAGAAATGTCATCTATTCTGAAACGTATACCGCTAAGAATTAAAGGTCTAAAACATATTTTCAACAATGAACTTACTTGAAAGTCTGATCGACAGGGCTAAAGCGAACAAGCAACGTATCGTATTGCCCGAAGGAACCGAACAAAGGACTCTCACAGCAGCCGATCAACTGCTGCGCGATGGTGTGACAGAGATTATACTGCTGGGAAATCCTGCTGAAATCCAAAAAATTGCAAAAGAGTCCGGACTCCTCAATATTGAGAAAGCCAAAATCGTAGATCCTATAGCACACGATAAAAAAGAATCCTATATCCAACTTCTTATCGAATTACGTAAAAAGAAAGGGATGACTTACGAACAAGCATCCCGGCTGGTAGAAGAACCGCTATACCTGGCCTGCCTGATGATCAGTGCAGGAGATGCCGACGGCGAGATTGCCGGTGCGCAAAATACTACGGGTGATGTGCTTCGACCCGCCCTGCAAATTATCAAAACCTCGCCGGGCGTAAGGGTGGTATCGGGTGCTTTCATCATGTTCACCCAAACACCCCAATATGGGGAGAACGGTACACTCCTTTTTGCCGATTGTGCCGTGATGCCCAACCCTACCGCCGAGGAGTTGGCATCCATCGCTATCGCTTCGGCACAGACAATGAAAAGTATGGTCAACGTGGAACCACGCATAGCCCTGCTTAGCTTCTCCACCAAAGGGAGCGCCGAACATGAGATGATCGACAAGGTAAGGGAAGCAACCCGTATCGCCAACGAGATCGCTCCGGAATTGCAAATCGACGGGGAGCTGCAGGCAGATGCGGCACTTGTGGCTGCTGTAGGAGCAAGCAAAGCACCAGGGAGTGCCATCGCAGGCAAAGCCAATGTGCTGGTATTCCCCACTCTCGAAGCGGGCAACATCGGTTACAAACTGGTACAAAGATTGGGAGGTGCAGAAGCAGTGGGACCGATACTACAAGGTATGGCTGCTCCGGTGAACGATCTATCGCGTGGTTGCTCGGTAGAAGATATTTACAATATGGTAGCCATCACCGCCAATCAGGCTATCGGCATAAAACAAAATAAATAGTCATTGGATATGAGTGAAATGATTATAGAACCTATTGATAAGTACGGACTTACCATCTCCTCGGAAAGCAAGGAAAGACAGTTATTTTCAAAAATCGGAGTGGTTGGTGCCGGCAAGGAGGGAAGAACCATCATCAACATGGCTGCCACAGCTGGTATGGAGGTAGTCTTTCTGGATGAATCACAGGAACGGATCAATTACGTAATGGGTGAGCTGGAGAAAATCATGGATCAGAAAATCAGCAGCTGGGGGTTGACTTCGGCGGAGAAGAAGATCATTATGAATCGTATCACTCCTACTCTCCAATACGAAGATTTTAAAGGTTGCGACTTGGTGATTGAATGTACCCGGTATTCTGAGAGTGGCCGACGCAGTACTCCGCTTCGTAAGACAATCTTTAAAAGATTAGAAGAGATATTGGAGGTAGATGCTATCATCGCCTCCAATGGACCGACTGTAATTATTAGCGAACTGGCGGCCGACCTCGACCATAAGGAACGTTGCGTAAGCCTCTATTTCCCGGTGTCACACCCCGATGCCCGCATCCTGGAGATCGTGAGCGGTATGTACACTTCGGAAGAGGTCTACCACAAGATGGAGATGTTTGCCAGACTGATCAGGTATGAGCCGCACCGTATCAATGAAAGCAATGGGAATGTAAGCCTACGAATGTTGGCGGTGATGCTCAACGAGGCTTGCCAGATTCTTCTGGAAAGAGTCAGCTCAATGGAAGATATTGAAAAGACGTTCACCGTCATCTACGGACAACGTTACGGCATCTTCCGCATTGCCGATATCATCGGTATTGAGCGCCTTGTCACCCTTATGGAGGCCATGTTCAACGATTTTGGGGCAAAACATTATAAACCCAATCCAATTTTGTGGAAACTATACCGCTCCAACCAGTTGGGTGTACGTACAGGTAAAGGATTTTATATCTATGATAATAATAAAAATCCCCTTTCTATCAATAAAAATATTGTTTGATTGTCAGGATAGTAAAGAGTAAAGAAGATGAAAGTATTAGTCTTAAACTGCGGAAGTTCGTCCATTAAATATAAGCTTTTCGAGATGAAAAGCAAAGAGCCAATTGCACAAGGCGTAGTAGAAAAAATCGGGATGAAAGGCTCTTTCCTCAAGTTCACACTTCCCGATGGTCGGAAGGTGATGCTGGAAGGGGAAATCCTTGAACATCGTGCCGGTATTGAATATGTCTTGGGGGTGTTGCTGAGTGAGAAATATGGCTGCATCAAATCGCTGGATGAAATTGAGGCGGTTGGACACCGGGTGGTACATGGAGGTGAGACCTTCAATGAAAGCGTACTTATTACCGATGAGGTGATCGCGAAATTGAACGAATGTATCGAATTGGCGCCATTACACAATCCACCCAATTTAAAAGGTATTTATGCCATTCAGGAGCTGATGCCCGATACGCCGCAAGTGAGCGTTTTCGATACCGCTTTTCATCAGACCATGCCCGATTATGCCTTCATGTACGGAATACCCTACTCACTGTATGAAAAGTACAGTATCCGTCGATATGGATTCCATGGCACCAGCCACCGTTATGTCTCGGCGCGGGCCTGCGAATTCCTCGGCGTACCCTATAAAGAGCAACGCATCATCACCGCCCACATCGGAAATGGAGGATCGATCGCGGCCATCAAAAATGGAAAATCTATAGACACCAGTATGGGGATGACGCCGGTAGAAGGGTTGATCATGGGTACCCGCTCAGGCGACGTGGACCCTGGCGTGATCTCTTATATCATGGAGAAAGAGCATATGGGAACTAAGGGGATCTCTACACTGCTGAATAAATTCTCCGGCGTACTGGGTATTTCCGGCATCTCTTCCGATATGCGTGAACTGGAGAGTGCCATCAAAGAAGGGAACAAACGAGCCATACTGGCAATGGAGACCTACAATTACCGTATCAAAAAATATATCGGATCCTATGCCGCCGTACTTGGAGGAGTAGATATTTTGGTATTTACAGGTGGAGTGGGAGAAAACCAAGCAGTTACCCGAAGAGACGTATGTAGAGGCATGGAGTACATGGGAATTGAACTGGATGAGGAGTTGAATGATTCGGTACGGGCCAAGGAGGTAGTGATCAGCAAACCCACCTCCAAAGTAAAGGTGCTAATTATCCCAACCGATGAGGAGCTCTCAATTGCCAATGACACGATAGAGATACTGCAAAAAAGATAAATTATTGCTTTTGGCGATTATTTATCCGACAGGGGAGAAGGCAACTCTTGCACAGCACACCCACAAAAAAGCTCCGAAAAATTCCGGAGCTTTTTTAATATATCGATACAAATTCTTATTCTGCCACTACTTCAAAGGGAATATCTACCGAAATCTCTTTATGAAGCCTTACCACGGCATTGTAGCTCCCTACCTCTTTCACCTGCTCTTTGATTACAATCAGCTTCCTTTCCACTTCGAAGCCTTTTTCATTTAAAGCATCGGCAATCTGAATATTGGTGACTGATCCGAAAATTGTTCCGGTAGAACTGGTCTTTGCGCCAATGGTCAGCGTAACACCTTCCAACTTATCGGCAAGCACCTGCGCGTCTGCTTTTATCTGAGCTAATTTATGTGCGCGCTGTTTTTGGTTCTCAGCCAACACCTTCTTTGCAGAGTCGGTAGCAATTACCGCCTTACCCTGAGGGATCAGGAAATTACGGGCATATCCTTTTCTCACATTCACTACATCGTCTTTGTAGCCTAAACTCTGTATATCTTCTTTTAAAATTACTTCCATCTCTTTTCCTCCTTTTTATTTCATCAAATCGGTTACATATGGAAGCAAAGCTATATGACGAGCTCTCTTCACTGCTTGTGCAATACGGCGTTGAAACTTCAATGACGTACCGGTAATCCTTCTCGGCAAGATCTTTCCCTGTTCGTTCAGAAACTTCTTCAGGAATTCAGGATCTTTATAGTCGATATACTTGATGCCATTTTTTTTGAAACGGCAATATTTTTTCTTCTTCACATCCACCGATAGTGGTGTCAAATATCTGATTTCTGTCTGTTTAGCCATCTCTTAATCCTCCTTTTCTTTAGATTCTACCTCTGCTTCAACAACTTCAGCTTTTTCTTTCTTCACTGCTTTGGGAGCATCAGCAGCAGCCGCTTGCGCTTCCTGCCTCTTCCCACCCCTGTTGTTCCTTCTCTTTTCGGCATATTCCAGCGCAAATTTATCCTGTCTTACTGTCAGGAAACGGATCACACGTTCGTCACGACGGAAATTTACTTCAAGTTTTTCAATCACTGACGGATCAGCATTGAACTCCAGGAATGTATAAAACCCTGTTGTCTTCTTGTCGATGGGATAGGCTAATTTACGCAAACCCCAATCTTCTTCGTTTACCATTTCAGCCCCTTGATCCGTGAGGAGGGTCTTGAATTTTTCAACCGCTTCCTTCATCTGAGCGTCAGACAAAACGGGAGTCAAAATGAAAACGGTTTCGTAATTGTTCATACTAATTTTAATTATTAATTCGTTAATTGAAAAAAAATTGAGGGGGCAAAGATACAATAAATTATCTTATTTTCAAAACATCAATAACGATTACTTTTTTGGTTAAAAGATCGTTCAACTTTTTAGAGCTGCATTTGTTATCTAGATATTGTAAATCCAATGCTCCTACTGCAAGCGGGGGGGTGTCGATAAAAAATTATTTTTATCCCTCACTGCAGGCAGCGGGAAATTGAAACCCTAAGAGATTAAAAATGAAAAAAACTATCAATCAGGCACTTGTAATTTTCGGTGCATCAGGAGACCTTACATACCGTAAACTTATTCCTGCCGTATTCGATCTCTATATGAACGATTCGCTCCCGGAGGGATATGCCGTACTGGGAGTAAGTCGGACTGAATTCACCGATCAACAATTCCGCAAGAAGATGGAAGAGGGTATTCGTCGGTTTGCTTACTATAAAAATGCGAATGATAAAAAAATAGATACTTTCCTCCGCACTCTGTTTTACTTGAGCATCGATACGTCGAAAGGAGAAGAATATATAGATGTAAAAAAGAAACTAAGCGAATTGAACAGGAAATTCAATCTTGGCCACAACTATATTTTCTATCTCTCCACACCACCCACCCTCTATCCCATTATCCCGAAATTTTTATACGTGCAGGGACTCACATTGCAACAAAAAGGCTTCCGAAGAATTATCATCGAAAAACCTTTCGGACACGACCTTTCGTCGGCAATTGAGCTGAACAAACAGCTTCTCGAATTTTTTCAGGAAGATCAGATCTACCGTATCGATCACTATCTGGGCAAGGAGACGGTACAAAACATGTTGGTGACCCGCTTTGCGAATGGCATCTACGAACCGCTCTGGAATCGCAACTATATCCAGCACATAGAGATCACGGCAGCCGAAAGTGTGGGCGTGGAAGATCGCGGTGGTTATTATGATGAGTCAGGTGCATTGAGGGATATGATTCAAAACCATCTGCTTCAGGTATTATCGTTGGTAGCCATGGAGCCACCCTACAAAATAACTCCGGAAGAGATCCGATATGAGAAGATGAAAGTATTCCGATCCCTGCGTCCACTGAGTAAGGCCGACCTGAAGAAGAATGTGATCCGTGGGCAATATACCGAAGCAACCGTAAGAGGAAAGCATTACAAGGGGTATCGGGAGGAGACCAATGTGCAACCCGGTTCACGTACGGAAACTTATGCGGCCATGAAGATCTTTATCGATAACTGGAGATGGGAAGGGGTCCCATTTTATATTCGCACCGGAAAACGATTGCCGACACAAGTCTCGGAGGTGGTGATTCATTTCAGACCATCCCCACAAAGGTTATTCAAGGCAGCTGATGGAACGCCTCATTCTGACAATCAGCTCATCCTGCGTATCCAACCCGACGAAGGCATCCTGCTGAAAACCGGCATGAAGGTACCGGGAAGTGGCTACGAAGTAAAATCGGTCAATATGGATTTTCACTATTCGGAGTTAAACGACCATTATATACCCAGTGCTTACGAAAGGTTGATACTCGACTGTATGGCAGGTGACAATATGCTCTTTATGCAGGGTGCCGCCGCCGAAGAGACATGGAAATTCGTGCAACCGATTCTTGATTATTGGGAGAACAACGGGGATGCTCCCCTGCATGGTTATCCGGCCGGCTCTTGGGGACCGGATGTGGCCGACGATCTGATTGAGGGGAGAGAGAACACCTGGCGTTACCCCTGTAAAAATCTGGCGGAAGATGGGATATACTGTGAGCTGTAATTGTAAGATAGATGAGTCAGAGTTGGTGATTTAACGATTCAACAAAAATGAAAATAGATATTTTTAAAACGAAAGAGGAGCTAAACCGCTCTTTTACTGAGAAGATAAAAGAGATCATTGCGGGAAAAGAGAGTGTGACAATTGCACTGTCGGGGGGGTCCACCCCCAAATCACTATTCGACTACTGGACTCAACTTCCAGAAGGTGAAATCGACTGGAATAAAATCAAATTCTTCTGGGGAGATGAACGTTGTGTGCCTCCTACCGACAATGAGAGTAATTACAAAATGACGAAGGAGCACCTGTTCAATTTTATTTCGGTTCCAAGAAAAAATATTTTTCCTATCCAGGGAGAAAACGATCCCGGACCGGAAGCCGAACGGTATGGTAAACTGCTCAATCAGGAATTAGAAGCAACGAATGGTATACCTTCTTTCGATATTTTAATGTTGGGAATGGGAGACGACGGACATACCGCTTCCATTTTTCCCCATGAGTTAAAACTCTGGCATAGTCTGGAGAATTGTGTAATGGCCACCCATCCCATAAGCGGTCAAAAAAGGGTAAGCCTCTCCGGCAGAGTGATCAATGCGGCAAAGAACGTTTTTTTCTTAGTAACCGGAGAAAACAAAGCCGAGAAAGTAAAAGAGATCATAGAAGAGGCCGAACAAGCCAAGAAAAAATATCCGGCAGCACTCGTTCAACCCTATTCCGGAAATCTCTACTGGTTTTTAGACGAGACAGCGGCGAAATTATTGAATCATTGATTTTTTAAATTGTTGTATTACCACTACCTGTCCCGACTTGTCGGGATTAGTCTCATTGACTTCACCCATTTTCTGTCGTCACTCGACAAAGCGCAAACAAGCTTGGCTAAGTGCTCGTTCCTAAGAAAATTGTCTCATTACACCATTCCCCTCGCCTTAATTTCCAGATACTTGTTAATAGTGTCGATGGTCAGATTTTCGGGGGAGGAGAGCAGGCATTGGATGCCGTGCCGGTTTAGTTCTTTCACAATCAGCCGTTTTTCAAAAGCAAACTTTTCGGCTATGACCTTGTCATAGACTTCATTCAGTTTTTCGGCTCTCTTCTCAATCAATCGGTTCAACTCAGTATTCTTAAAGAATATCACAATAAGCAAATGATTTTTGGAGATCGCTTTAAGGTATGGGAGTTGACGCTGCAATGCGTCCGTCGTTTCAAAATTGGTATACAGAATCAACAGGCTCCGCTGTGTGATGCTTTGTTTGATCTCTACATATAGCCGGTTAAAATCGCTCTCAAAAAACTCGGTTTCAATATGGTACAACGCATTCATAATTTTCCGCATCTGCCCTGCTTGCCGGTTGGCAGGAACCCGGTCTTCCACCTTTTTAGAAAAAGTAAACAATCCCGCTTTGTCCTGTTTCCTGATCACAATATTACCAAGTGCCAACGAAGAATTGACAGCCCAATCCAGCAGGGTCATCCCATCGAAAGGCATCTGCATGGTTCGGCCCTTATCGATTAACATGTAAACCGGTTGCGATTTTTCCTCCTGGTATTGATTGACCATCAATTCGCCCTTCTTGGATGTCGCTTTCCAGTTGATGGTACGTATATCATCGCCCTGCACATACTCTTTGATTTGCTCAAATTCCATTGTATGCCCAATCCGACGGATTTTTTTCAACCCATACTCAAAAGGATTATGCGAAAAAGCAATCAGGTCATATTTTTTCATCTGGATAAACGAAGGATAGGCCGCTACGGTAGCATCCTCAGAGAAGATAAAACGGCGCATCGCCAATCGAAGAGGAGAAAGTGCATAAATATTAAGCCTTCCAAACAGATACTCTCCCCGTTGTAGAGGGCGCAGACTATATTGATATTCCTTTTCTGAGAATTTCTCGATACGGCTTTCAATAAGAAAATCGCGTTTCTGGTATTGATGAGGGATTTCATCAATAATTCGTAAATAAATTGGAATACGACTGCTATTTCTGACGCTTATCCGGACTGGATTTTCGTCGCCATTCGAAAGCATCTCGGGTAAAACCCGGAATGCGGAAATATTATTTTTCCCCGAAAAGAGTACAAATATATCCAATAGAAGCAGAAACAGCAGCACAATAAGCAATCCGGCAGCAACCGGATATAACCAATCCATGAAAAACGAAACGAAGGCGAGCAGCGCTACAATCAGTAGCGACCAATAGAATAGATGGTTGATATATAGCGATTTCAACAGCTTCATTTCATTTTCATTTCGTGAGTGATATGCAGAAAACGGTTCACCTTTTCATTTCGTGAGTGATATGCAGAAAACGGTTCACCTTTCGAGGAACTTCAATATTGGCAATAATATCCGTGATGATCTGTTCAGCCCTCAATCCCTCCATCTCTTTTTCGGGCGACAGAATAAGACGGTGACGCAACACCGGCACCGCGATATCCTTGATATCCTCGGGCGTCACAAAATCACGCCCATTGAGGGCAGCCATTCCTTTTGCAGCATTCAAGATAGCAATGGAGGCACGGGGCGACGCTCCCAGATAGAGGAAGGGCGTTTGTCGCGTTTGCTGCACAATATTTGCAATATAGGCCATTAAATTACCCTCCACGACCACCTCACGCACCAGGAGTTGAAATTTTGCAATCTCTCCACCCGATACCACGCTGTGGATATGGTCAGTCTTGTTGAAACCTTTTGTCTCGTGCTCCCTACGGATAATTTCAAATTCTTCGGCCAAATTCGGATAATCAACCACAATTTTAAAGAGAAAACGATCCAGTTGCGCTTCCGGAAGACGGTAAGTACCCTCTTGTTCAATAGGATTTTGTGTCGCAATAACGATAAATGGCGTTTCCATTGGATAACAATCACCATCGAGCGTAACCTGTCGCTCTTCCATCACCTCGAACATAGCCGCCTGTGTTTTCGCCGGCGCCCGGTTTACCTCGTCCACCAGGATAAGATTGGCAAAGACGGGACCTTTGCGGAATTGAAAATCGGATCTCTTCATATCAAATACCGATGTCCCAAGAATATCGGAAGGCATAAGATCGGGGGTGAATTGTATCCGGCTGAATGAGGTATCTACCGCTTTTGCCAAAAGCCTAACGGCCAACGTCTTGGCAATGCCGGGCACTCCCTCCAAGAGGACATGCCCATTGGCAAGCAACGCAACCAATAGATAATCAATTAGTTTATCCTGCCCCACAATTACTTTTTGCAACTCTTTCCTTACAGCATCCATGGTTTGCTGCAACTCGCTTAAATCAATCCTTGATTCAAATTGGATATGCTCCTCTAAATTTTCGTTCATTTTATTGTTGAATTATTTAATCATCATCACTACCTCCCGAAATTCGGGACCAGTTGCTCCGATTTCCCGATAAATCGGGACAGGCTATCGGAATTGTCAATCCCCTACCCCACTTGTCGGGATCTCTAAAGCAACACAATCACTCAAACTCCCAAAACTGGTCCATCCACACACTCAACTGTACCAGCTGCTGCTTGGCGCATCGATTCTGGCTTTCTATCTTACCGATCAAAGAGAGAATATCCCCAATCAGTTCCCTATCCTTTCCCGATTTGAGGTGTAGCCGCTCTGCCAGTTTATCTTCAGGCAGTTGCGTCTCTATATTGTATCTTCTCCGCACCCTATCCAGAAAGTAGATAATCTTTTTCCGGGCAATATCGGAAGTATCTCCCTCCTGAAAGTAGAGGTTCCCTATTGTCTGAGTAAACTCCACGGTACTGTTTTGCAATGGTTTTATAAGAGGGACAACCCGCTGTTTGCGTTTTGCCGTAAAAAAGACAAATAGAATCAATCCATAAAGGAAAATCAACCATGCCAGCCGCAATGCCGGATATCTAAAAAGAACACTCAATTGATTATTCCTTAAGAGTGTATCCCTTTCCCGATTTGCCACAAACCATACAATCGGCTCATCAACGGGAAGATAAC
>JAAYFR010000307.1 GCA_012728155.1 Bacteroidales bacterium
AATCATGGGTGCGCCCTGTCCCAATGCGTAAGATATGGCTGGACCGGCTTTTCCGGCAGCGATATAGCTTAAAACAGTACCTACCCCCCAGATAATACCTCCCAAGACTCCTACCGAGTGGGTGCTCAAGCTACCTTTAAAATAGTGGGAATAGCTGACCGGTTTTCCCACAAATGGTTTCTTCATGACAATGGTGTTGAAAATGAAGTTACTTCCCAGTATTCCTAATGAGAAAATAAAGAAAGCACCATAAGGAGTGAGCATGCCGGCAGTGGGATTTTCAAAGTTGTTCAAATCCATGGCCGCCGCAACAAACCGATAGAAGAAAGACATCAATATGCCGGCGCAGATGGCAATGATAATCCCTTTCTTCTTCTTATTGCTTGCTTCAGTACCAGTAGTCGTTTTTCCTGACGCAACTCCATTCAGTATAATGGCGATCACAATCAGGGCTACCCCCAAGAACAGAATCACAGGATCGCCCTTGGGCGCCCCAAAGTAGTTGATGAATACACCCAATACCAATGCCAATCCTACTCCCACAGGGAAAGCCACCGACATCCCTGCCAGTGAAATAGAGGCGGACAATAATATGTTGGCCGCATTGAAAATAATACCTCCCCCAAATGCACTCCAGAAGTTATTGGCACTCACCTGTGTAATATCGGCAATGAAACTGCGTCCCTGGTCGCCCATACTTCCCAAGGTGAATCCGAAGAGAAGAGAGAGCAACACAATGCCAATGACATAATCCCAATAGAACAATTCATACCGCCAACTCTTGGCGGCCAATTTTTGCGTATTACCCCACGATCCCCAGCAAAGCATGGTGACAAGGCATAGTAATACTGCAATCGGATAACTTTGTACGATAAACATATTCTTTTTAAATTAATGATTGGTTGTTTTCATCTTCAAGAAACGACGTACGTCGGTTTCTGTCGGTATAGAGGGCTGGGCTCCCATTTTCGTAACGCAGATGGCGGCGGCGGCGGATGCAAATTCTAAAGCCTCATTCCAGTTATGCCCTTTGCTTAATTCCGCGGCCAAAGCGCCACAGAAGGTGTCGCCGGCAGCAGTCGTGTCCACGGTCTCTACTGTAAAAGCCGGCACCCGTAAATTGAGTTGATCGTTCTTTACTATAGATCCTTTTTTACCTAAGGTCAATACCACTGTTTTTGCTCCCAGATTTAATAATTTATCCATGATTTTCTCCTCGCCGATATGGGCTATTCCCTCTTCTGCAATTGTCTCGGCTTCGGTCTCGTTGACAACCAGAATATCAATCATTTTGATAAGTTCTCTGTCCAGTTTTCTTGCCGGCGCCACATTTAACAAGACTCGTTTGTTGTTTTTATAAGCGATACCACAAACAGTTTTAACCGTGTCGTAAGGAATTTCCATTTGCAGGAGAATTAAGTCTGCCTCAACGATCTCTTTCTCGATCTGGAGGATATAGTCCGACGAAAGCTTGTCATTGGCTCCCGGGATGATGACGATGCTGTTTTCACCCTTTTTATCCACCCAAATCAGGGCTACCCCCGAAGGGGTATCTTCCACCACCAAAGATAGGGAGGCATCCAACCCCTCTTTCCGGTAGTAACTCATGGCATTCAGCCCGTTCGGATCCTTTCCCAGGCAGGAGATAAACTTTACCTCTCCACCCAATCGGTGTGCAGCCAGAGCCTGATTGGCTCCCTTGCCTCCCATCGTTTGGAGATAGGAAACTCCTTTGATTGTTTCCCCTGCTTTGGGGAATGTCTCTACTTTGGCGATTAAATCGGTATTGGAGCTGCCAATTACTATTATTTTACTCATACTATTATGCAATTAAAAATATATATTTTTTCCCGGATCCTTTCCCGAATATACAATCAGATCTCTGATATGGATGTAACAGCTTTCGGGTATATTTTTCGGCTTTACTGCTATGAGATGCTCCCCTTCGGAAAGATCATAATTCCAGGCAACTTCATTTTTGCGAATAAGAGAAGAGGTGGGCATCTTTATGGTCTCCATGAAATTGTCATCAATATAAATGTCTGCCTCCAAGATCTTGTCTGCTTGATTATTTGTTACCCCGGCATATCCTGTAAGCACAAAGCCAGAACCGGTGATCTCAAATGAAACTTCATCGGTTTGCCCATTTAGCCAAGTGTGCATGCTTCTTCTTTCGGTGGGATAGATCCCTTCAAAACCTATCTCCAGAGGAACCGTTTGGGGGATCTGGTATTGAATGATAAATGAATCATTATTTTCAGTGCCACCATTTCTTTTAATCATTTCCACAGCATGACGGAATCCTATATCATACACTTTATTAAGGGACATTTCAGTATATCGAAAATTCATATCCTCCACTTTGTCAATACCTTGCTTCCAATAATCGGGAATATTGCTGTAACCGATCATCGTACCTAAGATCCCGGCAGCATTGGCTGGATTACAATCCGAATCATACCCGCACCTGGTACTTATATCTATTGTCGCGCCGTAATCGCCTTTACCATACAGCAACCCGATTACAATATAGGCTGCATTGATTTTGGCATCGATATTGAACGGCAAAAAAACCCCGTCGGGACACCCTTTGTCGTGCGTCCATTTTTTCTGTGCTTCAAACCAAGCGGATTTCCAGTCGTCAGGATTATTTTTATACCATTTAATCAGATCGGCAATGCATTGATAAAATTGGCTCTCGGCAGGGATAGTTTTCAGGGCCTCTTCCACAATGAATTCAATATCATTGTGCACAAAAGCCAGGGAATACATCGCCGCCACATAGATTCCGCCATAGAGACCATCTCCGTAATTCATGATGTGGCCGATCCGGTCGCAGATAGCAGCGGCGGAATTCACCATGCCGGGAGACATTAGTCCGGCGAAATCAGCCTCGATCTGAAAATCGATATCATCGGCGTGAGGGTTGTTTTTCCAATTTCCTGAAGCAGGGGGCATAATGCCATTGAGTATATTGTAACGTGCAGCCTGATTGGCATGCCAGAGAGGATACTCAGCATGGGCAAATGCCAGTGCATGCAAAGAGTCGGGAGCATCAAGGCCATGTTTTTCAAAAACATCCACAAAAGTCAAATCCATATATACATCATCATAAAGACCCGGAGAATTTTCATAATACCACAACATCCGGGTGTCGTCCCAAGGGATGGAAATATGGTCGTCGATCATTGTACCGTTCCAACCAAACTCAGTCGGGCCGCCATATGTACATCCGATTACCTGTCCGGCCCAACCACCTTTGATCTTGTCCAGAAGGTCACTTTTGGAGATGGTTGCTTCCTCTTTTTCTGAAATATTTGTGTTACAGGATAATGCAACCATAAGTGTCAGCCACACCATGACTGTTATAAAGATATTCTTCATAACCTCGATTATTTTATTTCATTATGCGCATATTTTGATTAGAATTATCTGATAATCAGTTTTATTCTCCTGCCTATTACTGGTATTTTTTTGGCTTTTGGGTGATCAATTGAATGAAGTAATCTTTTATTTGCTCTCTTTGCTGGTCCGTAACGGTCAGGTATTTATGTTTGCCTTTTTCATCAGGAGTAAACCGGGTAATCCCTTTGTCATCAATATTTATTGTGCCTGCAGGAGATTCTCCGAAGAAACCTTTATCACTTTCTATAACATACAATACTGAAGTTAAATCCCATGTCTGACGGTCGTATGGCATCTTCATGTATGCTTTATATCCTTCCACCAGTGGATTAGGCTCTTTCCATTTGAAGTCATTTTCAATGCTGGATGCAGGATATAATATTGTTTCGCCCAGTTCGAAGGGAGATGCTGCTATAGGAGTTGGCCATTCATCGACAACTTTTTGGGCTGCAGGAATATCACAGTTGACATTGAATTCCGAGAAATTCTCGTCTTGAAAATGTCCCATCATGGCTGATAACAGTCTCACTTTTTGGGCTACCAACTCTTTTCCTGTGAGAGGTGAAAATTCATCTCCCTGGCTGTCGAGGAGTTGGGCAAGATTGGTCGAAAACCCTACCGAAATGATATTAACCGAATTGTCTTCCTGTGCAGCCAATAGTTTACGATAGAGCGCTACTGAGGTAGTAAGCGTTGCGTAGTCTTTCACGCTCCTTTCGAAGGCAGGTTTTCCATTTTTCTCCATTTGACATACCGTCTGCACGAAAATATCTTCACTAGCCATGTCGGTTCCATCGACCACTACACCGATAGGAATATCGGGATAACCATACCAAGTGTTCATGATGTCGATATATTCTACACAATAAGGGCTTTTCTTATTGGTCGCGATCCCCAACAGGTTGATCCTGCCTTGATCCAGATATTTATACAACATATCCAGTGCCAGCGCATCATCTACATCGTTACCCATATCGGTATCGAAAATCACATTAATTTTTTGGTTGTCACCATCTCCTTTTGTTTTTCCTTCGGAACAGGATAGAAGAAGTGAAAAAACGAAGAATAATCCCAATGAAATTTCTATTGCCTTTCTCATAATTGTGATATTTTTATTTATTGAAAACGTATTGAACTTTTTGATATATAACTGCACCTCATTCATCTACTTGTCTATCCGGGGGAATTTCCACGGTTTTCGGTATTGAGGCGTGATGTATTTGTTTGCTTCCGCAATGTTGAACGATTTTTTCTGATCGTCATATTGTAAAGAGACGCCACTCATTCTGGCAGCAATGTTTCCCAAATGAGCATATTTGGCAGATAGACTTCCTGTCTCTATTGTACATGCGGTATTGGGCTCTCTCTTTTTCATACATTCCAGAAAATTGAATACATGATCTTTGTGCTCCTGATGATCGGCCTGTACAATTCTCTCTGGAATCTTTTCCCTTTCAGGATAAACCTGCCAGTCATCCCTATTGGCTACTAATGTTCCATTTTTTCCGGTAAAGATTAATCCATAGTTTTTACCATACGGACCCGATTCGATGCCGGCATTATTTTCCCATGTCAAGGTCCAGTCATCAAATTGATATAAAACCGATTGAGTGTCGAAAGTTTCGTGCATACCGTTTGGATAGAGGAAATTGCCTGCATTGGCCTGCACACTTTTGGGCATGCCGTCTACTTTCTTTGCCCATAGCGCCATGTCTAATAGGTGTACCCCCCAGTCGGTCATGAGACCCCCTCCATAATCCCAAAACATTCTCCATAAACCATGGAAACGATTACTGTTGAATGTCCGGGCTGGAGCAGGTCCCAACCAGGTGTCAAAATCAACTCCTGTCGGGATATCGGAATCTGGAATTAATTCAGCGATGGCTGCATAATTGAAGTTGGCATATACATGTATCCGGGATATTTCTCCCAAAATGCCCGAATCGAGATAATCAATCATTTCTTTCCATAGCTTCGCACTTCTCTGTTGTTGGCCGACCTGTACTATGCGATTGTATTTGTTTGCGACTTCCACCATCAGGTCACATTCAGCCATCGAATTGGCTATCGGTTTTTCTACATATATATCTTTTCCGGCTTCAGATGCATCTACAAATTGGAGACAATGCCAGTGGTCAGGGGTTCCAATAATGACCGCATCGATATCCTTTCGATCGAGAATACGGCGATAATCACCGTACAAATCAAATTTCTCTTTACGAATGGAAGCCAACTCTTTTGCCCGTGAATCCAGAATCGACTTGTCGATATCACATAATGCCAGGCATTGTACTTCATCCGACAATAGAAAATCTGATAAATTGGCCCATCCCATAGAACGGCATCCAATCAATGCTACATTGATTCTATCATTGGCAGATACCCTCAGAGTAGTGGCTTTTAAATAGCCTGGCAGCGCCATGCCTGCTGCTACGGCAGATGATGTTTTCAGAAAAGATCGTCTTGTAATGCTCATGATAATGGAGTGCTATTTATATTTATGAATTTCTGTTTTTCTATGACCATTGCTGGATTCCTAGATATCAAAAGGAAAAACTGTTTAGCTGTTTTCAATTTAAAACCATATGCGATTTTCGGTTGATTAAAAAAACACAAAAGATATTTCCTGTTCCGTTTTGATTTATTCATTGATACTAATCGCAAATATAGGGACAATAATTATTTGAACAAACGTTTTCGCAATATCATTTTGTTAAATAATGTTTCTTTGATTGATTAATATCGAATTATCCCATTATTTAGGTTAGCTTTGTTTAAAAAATTACATTATGCAACATAAGCCGAATATAGTCGATATTGCTTCGAAATCGGGATTTTCCATTACTACTGTCTCTCGGGTTTTGAACGGAAAGGCTGATAAATACAGGATTAGCAAAGAGACCCAGCAAAAAATAAAGAGTATGGCGGAGGAGCTGAACTATATTCCCAATGAATTTGCCCGTAATCTTCGTACCGGAAAAAGTAAAACGATTGCGCTAATTGTCCCTTCTCTAAAAAATCCTTTTTTTGCAGAGATCGCAAGTGTGGTGAATTCAGAAGTGAGAAAATATAATCGTATCACTATTATCGGGGACAGTGATGATAATATTGACAATGAAAAGACGGAAGTACTCCATTTGTCGTCAAGGAATTTGGATGGAATGATCATTGTTCCCTGCGGAGACGA
>JAAYFR010000308.1 GCA_012728155.1 Bacteroidales bacterium
CCATTTCCCGATCATAGCCGTTTCATAACCTGATTTTTGCAGTAATTCCTGTACCGTCTGCTGACTACCGTCGAAAACAGTGTGATTGTCGAGTTTCCCGTTTTTGTGGCTATGCTTTCCTGTAACCAGGCAGGCACGGCTTGGACCTGAGATGGAATTTGCCACAAACGCATTAGAGAACAGTACCCCTTTATTGGCGATACGATCCAGGTTGGGTGTTTCGATATGACGGTTATCATAACAACTCATCATTTGCCGTGTATGATCGTCCGTCATGATATAGACGATGTTCAATGGTCCGGCCTGATCCTCTTTTTTCCCCTCTCCGCAGGAAGAAAGGATAGCTGCTCCGGCAATCGGGTAGAGCAGTGTTGTTATTCTTAAATGATTCATATGATTCAAATTATTTATTTTCAACCCTTAACGCTCATTAAGCGCTGTTTTCAGTTCATGTGGAGAACTCCAATGTATGTATGCCAGATGAACTGATTTCCTTTACTTCATATTTTCCGGATATACCATTGAAGAATGTCAGGTGATCTTCTCCGCTAGTCTGGCAGGTGATGATCCATCTACCGTCATGTTGTTCAATATTCAGGATATCTGATGTATTGGATTTCATTTTGGCGGCTATGCGACCAACGCAACGAATGGTTGTAATCTTATATCTATCCACATCCACAGTAAAGACTTTGTTATTCAGCACAAACTTGGCGGGATGGGAGACAGCTCCACTTTTCCAGTCTACATTCAATAAATAGAATGTTCTTATTCTATCGTCATCCCATACCGAGAAATTAATATGGGGAGAGGATTGAACCCAGCCTTTCTCCATCTCTTCGGATACGATTCCAGAGGCAATCTCTTTCATCTCCTCAATGTATCCGGCCCTGATTAAATCATCGGCAGGATATACATTTTCGGGGTAATATATCACCCGCCCTTTACCCAATGGGATGACCGTCTTTTCTTTATATCTCTTGTAATCAATGCCGAGTAAAGTTTGTATGACCGTGTCGTCTTCGGGAAACTTCACCGGAAGGTCCGGTTGCAACTCACTGTTCAGGTGAACGGCTCCCAAAAGCAGGATACCTCCTTGCGCAACAAATTTTTTCAACCGTATAAAATCGGCATTATTGAAACTGTTCCAGCCTAAAAAGATCAACGCCTTGTATTGATTCATCACCTCACTGGTAGCCTCGATCGGCAAAATATCCACCGGCCCGTATGGCGTGGAAGTAAACAGACCATCGGTACTGCAATAATTCACTTTATTTTCAGGATAGAACACCTTCAACAGGTCAAAACTCTCCATCGCCCTATTAAATACCCATTTATCCCCTTTCTGGGACCAGATCGAAGTGCGCCCGAACGATTTCCAGGCATCATTCCTTCCCTGAACAACCGCAATGTGGGTATTCAGCTCTCCCCGGCGTGAATGGGTCTCTATATAATCCAACATCCGGCACTGTGCATAGAGATGCTCTTTGCCAGCTTTCGTGTACCTGTCATTTGCATGCTCATCTGTCCATAATCCCTCTTCGGTATTAATATGGGAAGAACCATGCATATATGCCGTTGCCAGTGATAAATAAAAGCGCAATGAATGTTTCGGATCGGTGAACGGTTTTGAACCCCATTGCACTGCATGAAGCGAGCCGAAATCTCGCTTTCCATAGACCCGTGAAGCACCACGCAAAGCCGACATGATAATATCTTCCGGTCCGTACATCTGTTCTGCTCCAAGCCATTCATATCCTGCCTGATAAAAATAGCGGAACATTGTCGACGGTCCGGTATGACGGGTACTTTCACCACGAGAATAACTGAGATTGGCAACCAGTTTTTCTGCTCCATCCGCCATATCTTTTACCCCAAACGGATCGTAATGGATAAAAATCCCATGATCGGTATAGATAGGTCTCTGTTTTGCAAATATCCCCCCGTAGGGTCTTGTCCTTGCAGCCATATCCGAATGTAACCCGTTATATAAAAAATGTTGCCAGTAGTAATATCCACCATCGTTCTCATGGGCCTGTTTCCCTCTGAACATAGGTGATTGGAGGGCATCCAACGAAGGATTGATCCTTGTAGCGGCCAATGTGCGCCCCTCCACTTGCCACGCATAAGGGATATGCATCTTGTTCAACAGAGCAGTATAATGTTTGATTCTATTTTCATCGGTTATTCTCACTCCACTCCACTGATAAGAAGGCCTGAAATGATACCAGTTGCCAACCCGGTTTCGCATATACCATTTAAAAAATTGATCATAGACCTCATATTCCTTATCGATATGCACTTCATCGCCCGAAGAGAGATAGACATAATCCTTATCCTTTATAATCAGCTGTTCAATAACAGCAGACTTTTCCAGCCTGCCATCTGTAAATTCAACCATGATCCCGGTATCGGGATGAATCGCTGAAAACTCAACAGCATGAAGTCCCGGTTCCGGAAGGGTAACCTGTTTTTCTATCAGGCTGATATTCGGATTGGAGGAGGATATCGCCAACGACAGGTCAGAACGGTTTGTTTCTATCAGGAAAGCAGCAGTATCTCCAACAGTCACAAAGCGAGGGAGTGAAACAATCTCGAAGTCCTGTGCACTTTCTTCCAGGAGCTGAAGTGATCTCAGTTCGTATGGGAATGAAATTCGGTGGGGTTCCTTTTCCAGCGTCAATTGAAGGGTTCCCTTACCTGTAATATCTTTCGGAAGGGTAATATAAAAGTCGGCAATATCGGAAGCACGGTCAAATATATTGCCTTCAAAAATTGTTTTTCCTTTGAATGCAACTTTCCATTTCGGCCAACTGCGGGTTGCCAGATTGATTCCCACCCAATAGTTATAATCATCGACTCTTTTTTCATTTTGGATAAAAGGAGAAGAGAATATACTCTTCCCATCTATATAAAGTTTGGGAGCTTCAAGCCAACATTCTCCACTGAAGCCTGTTCCTCCCACGCGGATTAATATAGTGGCCACATTGGCTGGCAATTGAATATTTTTTCTCAGTAATATGAAGTTTCCGCTTCCCTGCGGAATAGGGACGAAGATGACAGAGTCGGCTTTATCATAAATATCATCGGCATACCTTCCTTCTTTCTTTTGGTATATCTGTAATTCAATGCCGAAATCTCCTCCGGGCGATGTTTTTAAATGCTTACGCTTATACGCGATCTCCAAATCGATATTTTTTTTCTCAAAATTAATGCCTGTAACCCGATTATATGCGTGGCGTTCAAAAGGATCATTATTACCTTTGAAATAGAGAGAATAACGATCTTTACAGGTATGAACAGAATCTAAATTTTCATCCATCAGATATTCCTGTTGACGGAAAAACTCTTCTCCGCGGGGTGCAAATTTTCCGGGCATCTTTACTCCTCCTACCACTCGCAGGATACGCCGCACAGGAAAGTCATGGTTCTCAAAAGAAATCTCCTGCTCAAAAGATTCTCCCGGTTCTATTTGTATAATCCCCTGTTCTCCTTCAACCGGATATAATATTCTCCTCTGCTCTTTTTGCAACTGTGCATTAAGGGATAATATGACAGAAAAAAGAATAAATAAAATAGAACCTGTACATTTGTTCATAACTTTTTTTTTAAAACGACACATATTACAAAGAGATGCTTGAAAATATCTGTGCAGTTTTTCTTGTCGATCATTTTCTTCTACAAAGATAAAATATTTTTATAATTAGTATCATGTACCGTTGCCAATGATTCAGGGTACGATAATCTGGTTTTTATTGAACTCACTCTTTATCATCTCCCCGTGTAGGAACAATTATCATACCTAAAAGTCTCAAATAAAAGTTGCATGTATCAGATAAAGTATTTATCTTTAAGGTGTTAAA
>JAAYFR010000309.1 GCA_012728155.1 Bacteroidales bacterium
CAGGCTGTACATTTGTCTTCCACCACTTCCGGTAGCATGGTCAACGGGTTGATGTGGATGGCTTCGAACGTACATGACTCCACACAGTCACCCAGACCAAGACAACCGAAAGAGCATCCGGTGTCGCCGCCGTAAAGTGCAGCGGCAATGGTGCAGTTGGAGACTCCATCATAAAGATTGGTGCGGGGACGACTTTCGCATGTCCCGCTGCAACGTACCACGGCAATCTTTTTTATAGCCACCGGAGCAGTCTGTCCCAAGATTTCCGCTACCCTATCCATGGTGGACTGACCACCGACAGGACAGTTGAGACCCTCCAAAGTCTCTGCTTTCACACAAGCAGACGCAAATGCCGCACAGCCGGGAAATCCACAGCCTCCACAATTGGCGGCAGGTAGGGCATCCTGAACCTCCTGTATGCGAGGATCTTCTTCAACTTTGAATTTTTGCCCTATCAAGTATAATATGGCAGCACTGCCGGCGCCAATTACACCCAACGTTACTACAGCAGTAAGTAATACAGTCATATTTATTGATTAGTAAATTTGTTGACCATAACCATTACATCAATTTTCCCACTTTTTCAAGCTAAATTGAAACGAATTCGCCATTTTTTTTCTCAGAAAATAAAGAATCAGATAGTAAGGAATAAGAGCTGCCATGGTGCTAATTGCTGCTCCTATTTCACTGAAGTTCCATACCGTGAGGGTGAGAATAAGTATTAAGATAAGTAGGATCAACGGAAGAACAAATGCCCAGAAAACAGCCTTGTATCCCATTGACTCTTTTCCCTCAATGATGACCCGTTCGTTTTTGCTGAACCGACCGGTGAAGTCGACTATTTCGACAAACTTCTCCTTCGAGTCGGCAACCATGCAGACTCCTTTGGCATGACAGGCACTGCAAGCCGATTGTTGCAGGATTCGTACAGTTACCTTATTTTTGTCGATTTTCTCAATAACTCCTTCGTGTTCGATCATGAAACAATGGTAAAATAATCTTTATCTCTTACATCTAAATTTAGGGGCAAAGTTAAGATTATTTTCCAGATAAGTAAAAGTTTTTTGGAACTTGCTCCACCAAGAATTGTATTGATCGAACAAAGCATGCGACATTCAATTAATTCATTTTAATAGTGTAAAATTCAATATAGATTTTATTTATGAGTTAGACGTCATAAGTTTCTCTAAATTAGCCGAACTTTTACAGAAGGGTATTTGTTGAAAAGCCGAATAATGACGCGCAACAGCTAATTTCACCTTTTGTGGAACTTAAAATAATAACACATTTAATATTTTACTCTTATGATTTTTGATATTGATATGATTCGAAAGGTCTACGATTCTCTTCCTGAAAAGATCAAACAGGCAAAAGATATCTTGCAAAGACCTTTGACTTTGACTGAAAAGATCCTGTTTGCCCATCTCTGGCCAGGAGTTCCAGTAAAAAATTATCAGCGTGTCGGAGATTATCTAAATTTTGCTCCCGATCGTGTGGCGATGCAGGATGCTACCGCACAGATGGCACTGCTTCAGCTGATGAATTCAGGACGCACCAATGTGGCAGTACCTTCCACTGTGCATTGTGACCATTTGATACAGGCATATAAGAACGCTGAGAGCGATTTGGAGACAGCCAATATAACAAATAGGGAAGTATATCTGTTTCTTCGTGATGTCTCCAATAAATATGGAATTGGTTTTTGGAAACCGGGTGCGGGAATAATCCATCAGGTAGTGCTTGAGAACTATGCTTTTCCAGGTGGAATGATGGTAGGAACCGATTCACATACTCCTAATGCTGGCGGGTTGGGTATGATAGCTATTGGTGTGGGTGGTGCCGATGCCGTGGATGTGATGGCCGGCTTGCCGTGGGAGTTGAAAATGCCGAAGTTGATTGGTGTGAAGTTGACCGGAAAATTATCGGGATGGAGTGCTCCTAAGGATGTGATCTTGAAAGTGGCGGGTATTCTTTCCGTAAAAGGAGGAACCAATGCTGTCATCGAATATTTTGGTGAAGGAGCGGCATCGCTTTCAGCTACGGGG
>JAAYFR010000310.1 GCA_012728155.1 Bacteroidales bacterium
AAGATATGCAGACGGGTGAAGTGAGCCGCTATTTCTACCAGTTGAAATATCTTTATTCCGACTATTTTGATATATCGGAACGAGTGGTGGCTTTTGATGTGGCGGCACCCCAAACATATCCGGTGTCGGTGACTAAGACAGCAGGAGTATTGCGCAAATTGGATGCTTTCAGGGAGGGAGGAGGCTCCTTTTTGTCGGCATCGCTGGTGAACAACTATCTCAATTGCCCTTTACAATTCTACTTTACGGCGGTGGAAGGACTTTATGAAGAAGATGAAGTGAAGGAGTCCATCGAGTTTGACCTGTTCGGATCGATCTTCCATAAAATGATGGAGACGATATATAGCCGTTATCAATCCAAAACAGTGACACCCGACCTGTTGACGTCGTTAGCCAAAGATGACGCCTTGCTGACAAAACATCTTGAGCAGGCATTTGCCGACTGTTATTTCAAACAAAAAGAGGATCCCCGTCCGTTAGTGGGGCAGCATTACCTGATTGGAGAGATCCTTAGGAGTTATGTGAAGCAGACTCTGGAAACCGACAAACAGTTTACCCCGTTTGAATTTGTAGGGGCGGAATACCGTTTTCGGGCTCCTTATCGGGTGGATGAAAGCCTGACGGTAAACTTCAAAGGGATTATAGACCGGATTGACAGAGTGGGGGATAGCTATCGTATCATTGATTATAAAACCGGAACAGGAACAACCGATTTTAAACAACTCATCGATCTGTTTGACGGATCGAAACCGAGCCGACCATACCAGATCCTTCAGCTGTTTGTCTATGCCTTGTTTTATACTCAGGCAAATCCAAATGTCCGGTTAGCACCCGCCATTTATTATCTTAGTTCTATTTATGGTGACCCTTCACCCGCCCTCACCTGTAACAAACGTCCGATTTCCGATATATCCATTTTTATGGATGAATTCCAGTCGCTATTCAACAATTGTCTTACGGAAATTTTTAATCCCGAAATTCCGTTTGCTCAGACAAAAAATACAAGAAATTGTCAGTGGTGCGCTTTTAAAGAGCTTTGCAACAGGTAGCTTTCGCCCTTTTGGATAATAAGTTCAGAAATGATGGCTGATTTTCATTGAGATTCTCTCAGCTCTTCCCATTTCCAATATCCAACTCTGAAAAGCGCTCAATCACATAGTCTGCTCCGGCATCTTCTAAGGTCTTGGCGTTGAATGATGTGGTTATCCCGGCTACTTTACATCCCGCCGCCTTTCCGGCGATTATCCCATTGATGGAATCTTCAATGATAAGGGTCGATTTACCCTCCGCCTTCAGATGCTCCAATGCGAGGAGATAGGGTTCCGGGTTGGGTTTATGCTTGAGGCTATCCTCCTCGGTGATGACGATATCGAAAAAGGAGGTCACATCCCGTTGCTTGTCTACTTTTTGTACGGTGAACAGTGAGGAGGAGGTGACCAGGCCGGTCTGCAAATTCATTCTTTTTATCCTCCGGATAAAATCAGTAAACCCATCTACATACTGCAACTCTTTGATCAACTCTTCAAAAAAAGCATTTTTTTCGTCAATCAGCTCCTCTACGCTATGGCTATCATCCATATTTTTATGGACATACCCGAAGAATGATTCATCCGATCTTCCCACATAACCGTTTAAAAACGACTCTGTATACTCTATGCCATGTTGTTCCAAGGTGAGTCCCATGGCCCGGAGGTGTAGTCTTTCAGAGTCGATCACCACACCATCCATGTCAAATAAGATAGTCTTTAGCTTCTGCATACACGGTTAAACTGGAATGTAAACCGTTTGTTCATTTATTCTTTGATGTTAACGATCTTTTCGAAGATATAAGTTTCCGGCGGGAAGTTGCTTTCAATCCGGTTGCCTTCGATATCGAGTACAAAGAGCTTGTTCTCGCCTACCTGGAACCAACTTTTTACTTCATTAGGATTGTTGTTACTGATCAGTTTGATCTTGCTGCCGTTTTCATCCCATTCGAACCGGCCGTTGTCAGTAAAACGGTTTTCCTCTTTTCCCAGATAGATCATCACTCTTTCATAGGTGAGGTCATCATTCAGGTGTACCTCTACCTCTATGCCTTCGCAATCGGCACAAGGCAGTATGCCTTTGTATACCCCTGCCCAATCCAGTGAATTGCGGCTGTTATGAGCCGGATCGGCTACTTCTGTCCCGTTTGTCTGGGAGTTGTTGTCTCTCTTGCCCGTATTGCATGCACTGAGTGACACTGCTATTACTGCCAATATAAGAATAACACTTTGTCTCATAAATTTAATTTTTATTATTTGAGTATGAAATTTTTTCCTTTATATCAGAGTAGATTTTCTGAAGAAGCTATTGCCGATTTTTCCGTTTTACAATAGTGTATATAAGAAGGAGTGTGGTAAGCAGCATGATGATCAATGCGGTATAGGCAATGCCGTCGGTCACCTTGATGCTTTGTGGGTCGAAACGGAATTCCACCCTATGTTGGCCTGCCGGGATGCGGAGCGCGCGCAAAGTGTAATTTGCCCGCAACATCTTCGCCGGCTGCCCGTCGATTGTGATTTGCCATCCCTTCGGATAATAAATCTCGGAGAAGAGGGCCAGCTCCTCTTTTTTTGCATCAACGGCATAACTCAGGAAATCCGAATCGTAATCGGTCAGCCTGATCGTGGAGGCGGAGTCGGCAATAGTGGGGCGGAACCCCGAAAGAATCGGTTCATATTTCTTATCGGCGACCGCTTCTTTTCGGAGATCCATAGTGGCCAGCGCATCGATCTCTTCATCGGCATTCTCCGCAAAACGTATGTTGTCTACAAACCATGCGTTGCCCATGGCGTGGGGATTTTCCAGCGGTATGGTGGCACCTTGACCTGCCATGATGACCCACTTTGCATTGAGCATGTTCAACACTTTGAATTGATCGGCGTTCAGCGAATCCATTTCACCCTGGTGTTGGATGATGCCCTGCTGCAAAGCCGCCATCTCCGGTATGAGATGTATATCTATCAGGTCTTGGTAGCGGCGCAATTTTGCGGCATGGTACCCGCCAATCACCTTGTGATGGTAGGGGGTGACGCCGTCGTCGAAAGTGCTGGTCGCCATATTCAGCACACGAAAATATTTTGTGGTGTCCTGATGGATATACTGGTCGGCGGGCGATGCGCTGAATAGCTGTTGCTTGTTGCTCTCCGGCACGAAATCATCGTCGTTGAGGTAGCGTTTATTCACTTGCCACATATCTGCCAGGCAAAGGAACAGGATGGCCGCCACTGTCCATTCCGGTTTGATTTTTTTATGGATGAACAGCCAGATGAGCGCACCTCCGATGGCGACAATAAAAAAGCTGCGCCAGGCATCCGCCGTGAAAATGGCCACACGCATGTCGATTAAGTTGGCGATCAACGGCTGGATATGTTCCGGCGGGAGTGATTGTAACGCCTGCATCTCCTGCGTGGAAATAAATGAAGGGAAAAAAAGTTTTGGTGCAATTGCAAATAATAGTGCTATTCCACCGGTTACCCCAAGGCTGATATAAAACGGTTTGATGTTGTTTTTCAATAATTCCGGCTTTTGAATCACCTCCTTTACCGCCAGCACGGCTAACAGGGGAATGCAAAATTCGGCTACCACCAGGATGGAGGAGACTGCCCTGAATTTATTGTACATCGGTATCCAATCGATGAAAAAATCGGTGAGGCCCATGAGATTTTTTCCCCAGGAGAGTAGGATAGAGAAGAGTGTACCTGCAAGCAGTGCCCATTTCAGAGGTCCTTTCACAATAAAAAGCCCCAGCACGAAGAGGGCCAACACAAAGGCACCCACATATACCGGTCCTGAAGTGAACGGTTGTTCTCCCCAATATTGTCCGATCTGCTGATAAATCTGATGGTATTCCGGCCGTGCCTTACTCATTGCCCTTGCATTCTCTGCCATGCGGGCAGAAGAGCTACCCCCTTTGGTATTGGGCACCAGCAATGTCCATGTCTCACCGATGCCGTAGCTCCAGGCGGTAATGTAATCGCGTTCCAGTCCATTGCCGGTCTTGTTCTCTTCTCCGTGATGAGAGAGTTCCGATTTACCCCGCATAGTCTCTTTCGAGTACTCATAGGTGTGGTATAAGCTGCTCGCATTCGAGGCTATCCCGACAGCTCCCGCCACCACCAGTACCGCCGTCGATTTTAGAAAACCGGCCAACTCCTTTTTTCGGATAGCCTCTACAAAAAAGGCGATTGCTAAAAAGAGCATGACAAACAGGAAATAGTAGCTCATTTGAGGGTGATTGGAGGATATCTGGAAGGCGACAAAGAGCATGAAGAGCAGTCCACCGAGAAGATATTTTTTCCGGTAGATATAGATCATTCCGGCTATTGTTGGCGGGATATAGGCAAGGGTGACAAATTTCCAGATATGTCCTGCCGCGATAAGGATGAAGAAGTAGGAGGAGAAAGCCCAGATAACGGCTCCCAATGCACTCAACAGTGGGGATGCCTTCAGTGCGCGCATCAGGATGTAAAATCCGAGCAACATGATGAATACCAGCCCTACATAATTGGGAAGAAAGAGGGTATAGGCTTTTTTGACCGCATCCTGCGGTTTGGATGAGTCGTAGGTAGGGCTCATCTGGTAAGAGGGCATTCCACTGAACATGGAAAGGTTCCATCTTGTCCGTTTTCCGTCGTGACGCTCCATGTAGTCGCGTTGCTCCTGTCCCTGTCCTACGGCAGCCAGAGAGTCGCTTTGGGCAATTACGCGTCCATCTATCACTGCCGAAGCGAAATAGATAAATGAGATCAGGATGAATCCCGCGATCACGATCAGGTCGGGGGCGATTTTTTTGAAGTCAAAAGAGTTCTTCATATGATTGTTCCGTTTCTATGTTTTAACGTTTAAATGTTGAATCGTTAAATCGATTACCGTTTATTGCTTTGACCACAAAATTAACAGATTATTCCGTGAAAATCCTATTTTTTACTTCAATTCTTTCCGGTATAAATTTATTTCACCCAATTATTTAAACGTAATCCTTTGATATTTTGAAAATGAAGTGTGTTGTTAGTAATAAGTGTCATATCATGTGTCATGGCGGTACTGGCTATTAGAATATCGGTATGACTTGTAGTTTTTCCTTTCTTCCGCAACTTGCAGTAACTCTTGAAAATCCTCTTCAGGAAAATCACTCCATATTCCGGCAAAATTCATTATTTTTGATCCATTTGCCGATTTTCTTTCAAGTTCATTTGATAATTCCTGAAGGAAGATATCTATCTGGTTCTAATGCCACACCTAACGATCCTCCCACGCTGAAATCAGCACTTAAGATACGCTCATAAGTAATCTCGGAAAAAGAATAGAAAATGGTGGTTGGCAGGTTTAATTTCAGTTCGTTCTGCGGCATATCTTTCGATATTTTCCATCCCATCACCCGGTATGTCTTCTGGGAAAAAGCAGCAAAGCTTATCAACAATGCGATAGCGAGAATAGCTTGTTTCTTCATAAAAATCGTTTTTAGGGTTTTACTATAATTCGTCTCTTCCTTGGAATAGTACGAATTCGTCTCCCCTTATTGGGTGGTGAGTGCCGTACTGTTATTATCATGATGTAAATAGCGGAAAAACGTTACTTTTAACCGTGTTAAAAATAACCAATTTTTTTGTCAATTAAACAACCTGGCTTCCCGGCAGCACATCTTTCGTCGGTGCGACCAACGCGAGGCTTCCATCCATATTTTCGGCCGAAAGGATCATCCCTTCTGAGAGCAGGCCTCGCATTCTCCTCGGTTCGAGGTTGGCAATAAAGCAGACCTGTTGACCGACCAATTCCTGTGGATTGGGATAATAAGCCGCAATACCCGAGAGGATTGTCCGTTTCTTCAGTCCGTCGTCGAGCAGGAAGCGAAGCAATTTATCGGTCTTGGGTACTTTCTCACATTCCAGCACTCTTCCCACGCGAATATCCAGTTTTTCAAACATATCGAACTGTATGGTCTCTTTTATCGGTTTAGCTTTCTGCTCTTTTGCTTCGTTAGATTTTTTTGTATCCAGCAATTTCTGTACCTGTTTTTCAATCACTTCATCTTCTATTTTTTCGAATAGTAGTGTGAAATTTCCTAAAGAATCTCCTTCTGTAAGCAGGTCGAAGCTACCTAAACTGTTCCATTCAAGATTTTCCTTATCGATAAAAGTCCTGATCTTTGCAGAAGAAAAAGGGAGGAACGGTTCAAAAACAATGGCGAGGTTGGCCGTGATCTGCAATGCGATATTGAGGATGGTGCCTGTCCGTCCCATATCGGTCTTGGCCATTTTCCAAGGTTCCGAGTCCGCCAGATATTTATTGCCGATACGGGCTAAGTTCATCGCCTCTTTCTGTGCTTCCCTGAAATGGTAGTTCTCGAGATTGTGTTCCACAGCCGCCCTTACCTTAGCTACTTCGGCGATTGTTGCACGATCGGAGTTGGTCAGTGCACCCGCTGGTGGTACTTTATGGTTGAAATACTTTTGGGTAAGCACCAAGGCGCGGTTTACAAAGTTACCCAATACCGCTACCAGCTCGTTGTTGTTGCGTGCCTGAAAATCTTTCCAGGTGAAATCGTTGTCCTTGGTTTCAGGAGCATTGGCGGTGAGCACATACCGCAGGGTATCTTGTTTCCCGGGAAACTCTTCCAGGTATTCATGCAGCCATACTGCCCAGTTGCTCGATGTGGAGATCTTGTCGTTTTCGAGATTGAGGAATTCATTGGCCGGCACATTTTCCGGCAGGATAAAGGAACCCTCCGCCTTCAGCATGGCGGGGAACACAATGCAGTGGAACACGATATTGTCTTTTCCGATGAAGTGTACCAGTTTGGTATCTTCCTCTTTCCACCACTTTTCCCATGAATCGGGTAAAAGCTCCTTGGTGTTGGAGATATATCCGATAGGCGCGTCAAACCACACATAGAGCACTTTTCCTTCGGCATCTTCCACAGGTACCGGCACACCCCAATCGAGGTCGCGGCTCACGGCACGCGGCTGTAATCCTTGGTCGAGCCACGATTTACACTGTCCATACACATTTGTTTTCCACTCCTTATGCTCTTCGAGAATCCATTGACGCAACCACGCTTCATGTTTATCCAAGGGGAGGTACCAATGTTTTGTCTTTCGCATTACCGGTTTGCTGCCACTCAGTGTTGATTTCGGATTGATCAGGTCGGAAGGGCTGAGCGACGTGCCGCATTGTTCGCACTGGTCGCCATATGCTTTTTCGTTCCCGCAATGGGGGCAGCTGCCGATGATGTACCGGTCGGCGAGAAACTGTTGGGCTTCTTCATCATAATATTGTTCATTCTCCTGTTCGTTGAACTCACCCTTGTCGTAAAGGGTTCGAAAGAAATCGGACGCCGTTTTTTTGTGGATATCCGATGTGGTGCGGGAGTAGATGTCGAATGTGATGCCAAACTCTTCAAACGATTTCTGGATGAGCGTATGGTAGCGATCCACAATATCTTGTGGGGAGACTCCTTCGTTACGGGCTTTGATGGTGATAGGAATTCCATGTTCGTCGGATCCACCGATAAAAAGAACCTCTTCTCCTTTCAGGCGCAGGTAACGGGCATAGATATCGGCGGGGACATATACGCCGGCCAGGTGTCCGATATGAACCGGGCCGTTTGCATACGGCAGTGCCGATGTGATAAGTGTACGTTTAAATTGCTTTGACATATTCGAAATTCTATTTGAAGCTACTTTTGAGGCTGCAAATTTAGTGAAAGCCGAGAGAAAAACCAAGCTCGCTTGAGATTTTCCGAGGCGCATCCTGAATTATGGCTTAACACGATGATTGATGGAGGTCTCTCTTATACAGATTAGATATGTATGGAGAAAAAAAGTCTGTGTCCAAGAGAAAGAAATGAACCTTGACTTAAAATAAGATTAAGTTGTGATGTTTGTATAAACTTCACTATTTTTGTTTTTATCTTTAAAGTCTTCAATTTTTATATACAATACTTTATCATGGACAGACGAATATTTTTAAAGAAATCTGCTATTTCAGCAACCGGTTTAAGCCTGATGCCGTTGATGGGAAAATCTTATTCTTCCGTTTTCGGCCACTCCGCTCCCGGTAATAAGATCAAGATAGGCCTGATTGGATGTCGCAATCAGGGATGGAGCAACCTGAAAACTTTTCTTCAATATCCGGAGGCGGAGTGTATCTCCCTGTGTGACGTAGATGATGAGTGGCTCTACCAGCGCGCTTCCGATTTGGAAAAGATGACTGGTAAAAAGCCGCCTCAACTGGTGAAAGACTGGCGCAGGGTAATCGATAACAAAGATGTGGATATGGTGATTATCGGTACTCCCGACCATTGGCATGCCCTTCAGTTGATTGCCGCCTGTGAGGCCGGTAAGGATGTGTATGTGGAAAAACCGCTGGCCAATACCATTGAGGAGTGCGACCTGATGGTGAAAGCCACCCGGAAATATAACCGTATCGTGCAGGTGGGGCAGTGGCAGCGTAGCGATCCACACTGGGATGAAGCGGCAGCCTATGTGCAAAGCGGAAAATTAGGAACTGTGAGAACCGTTAAGGTATGGGCTTATCAGACCAGTAAGTGGACATTGCCGGTACTCCCCGATTCGGCACCGCCGGCGGGTGTGGACTATGATATGTGGTTGGGGCCGGCACCGAAGCGTAATTATAACGACAATCGATTCCACTACAATTTCCGTTTCTTTTGGGATTATGCCGGCGGTTTGATGGCCGACTGGGGCGTACATCTGCTCGACTATGCAATGAAGGGGATGAATGTGGGATTGCCTTCGTATGTTTATGGTGCCGGAGGAAAGTATGGCTATCCCGATGATGCCATGGAGACGCCCGACACATTGATGGTGACCTATAAATACCCCGGTTTCAATATTATATGGGATCATGCCTGTGGAATAGGTGCCGGCTTGTTTGGCCTTCGTGAAGGAGTGGCTTTTTTCGGTGAGAACGGCACGCTGATTCTCACCCGCCAGGGTTGGGAAGTACTGCCTGAACAGGCTGTCAACAGCCGCAATTTTCCCTATTGTTATCCTTGTGATAGCGAGAAGAAGCCCAATACGCCCCGGATGGATGCTGTGGAGAAAAAGAGAGGTGGGGGCAAGGGACTTTACTTGCATGCCGGCAATATGCTCGACTGTATGCGGTCGCGTACATTGCCCAATGCCGATATTGCCATTGGTGCCGAAGTGGCCAAGCTGAGCCATTTGGGCAATATCTCCTGTCGTGTAGGATCTGCGCTGGAGTGGGACGACAAAGCGGGGAAGTTTATTGCGAATGCAACAGCAAACAGGTTGGTCAAAGCCAATTACCGTGCCCCCTGGAAATTGCCGAAAGTATAAAAAAACGCTCCGGAAGCATAATTACTTTCGGAGCGGAAATTTATAATGAATTTTTAAATTGTTTAGAATTTGTCTACCCATTGGGCATAGGCATCTATCCAATTCTTTAGGAACTTTTTGCTATTTTCGTTCTTCAGGTTGTTTTGCTCGTCGAACAATTCCCATGAATTTCCGATGTATGCTTCCGGTTGCTGCATTATATAGATATTCAGGAAGACCATCGGTTGGCGGAGTGCGAGATTGGCTCCTACGCCCGCCAGTGCTCCCACGGAGCTACTTGCGATTGCACCCGGTTTCCCGCCCCATTTACTTTGTCCATAGGGTCTTGACGCCACATCAAGTGCATTTTTTATCACCCCTGAGAAGGTGCGGTTGTATTCGGGGGTGAAAAAAAGATATCCATCTGCTTCGCCAATCTTTTTGCGAAATTCAACCCATTCGGCAGGAGGATCCTGGTCAAGATCTTCGTTGTAATGCGGCAGTTGGCCTATCTCTACGATCTCCAGTTCGAGAGAGTCCGGAGCCAATCTGATCACTTCATTCGCCAACTTCCTGTTGACCGACTCTTTCCGCAGACTACCCACGAGGACAGCTATTTTCTTTTTGCTCATAACTTTTCTATTTTTTGATTGACAGATTTATACATAAATATCTCGTGATATCATTAACGCTTTCTCATGCTTTTTGTTTGATAGTAAATATTGATAGGTTATCGATGATGTTGTTTTGAAAAGTGGCCGTTGCGCTATTTCCTGAAGCGGGCGAAAAAAAGTTGCATCAGGTCGGCGCAATCATCGGCCAAAATGCCGGAAGTAACGGTAGTCTTGGGATGGAGAAGATAGGGGGAAATCTGTGAGTAACCCAGTTTTTCATCCGGGGCGCCGTACACAATACGCGATATTTGTGCCCATCGCAACGCACAGGCACACATGGGGCAGGGCTCTACCGTCACATAGAGGGTGCAGTCGGTCAGATATTTTCCTCCCAACATATTGGCGGCGGCGGTGATTGCCTGCATCTCGGCATGGGCTGTTACATCATTCAGTCTCTCTGTAAGATTATGTGCACGGGTAATGATGCGATCGTTCACCACTACCACCGCACCTACAGGAACCTCTCCGTCCGCAAAAGCCTTGTGCGCTTCCCGCAAAGCCTGCTGCATAAAATATTGATCGTTGAACATTGTCATCTCCTCATTTCATTCTCTTCAAACAGCGTAGGATAATCCTGTTCCATATTTTTGAGTACATGGTTGAGCACTGTTTCCCGTAACCACCGGGAACGGTTGGTGATCTTATATTTTTTCAGATAGAAATGAATCAGGTTGTATTCTTCATCACTGAGCATGAATACGGCTTTTTTTGTGCGAGGCTTCATCTTACCCTGTAGTTTGTATTGCTTTGTTCTCATCAAATAACCATTGAAGTTTCCATATGCGCTTCCCCTTTGCCAATGCAAAAAAACAAAATATTTTCGATAAAACGGGGTATTTACAGGGTAAAGTTGTATTTTTACGAGGTTTATAAGCTGTTTTGTATCAAGAGAGATGGCCGAGCACAATGAATTGGGAAGAAAGGGAGAAGAAGCTGCGGTAACCTTCCTCAAAAAGAAGGGACATCGTATTGTGGAGCGGAACTGGTCTTTTTCCGGCTATGAAATCGATATAATATCAGAAGATAAGGAGTTTATCGTATTTGTGGAGGTGAAAACGCGCACTTCATCCGTATGGGGCAATCCGGGTGATGCGGTCGATGAACGGAGAATGCGACGGATGATTCGCTCTGCCAGCCACTATCTGAAAATAAACGGTATCGACAAGCCTGCCCGATTCGATATTGTTACGTTGGTAGGCAATGAACGGCATTTCGAACTGGATCATGTTGAAGATGCTTTTTTACCCTTTTTGTGATACGAAAATTGCCCAAAAAGCAACGGCAGGAATATTTTCGTCAGCAATACGGTCAGAAGAGAGCTCGCCTGAAAATACCTGGCTATAGTGAATATTATGGATCAGTTTAGTAAAGATCGTAGGATAATCCGGTTGGAGAAGACTGAATCGACCAACCTTTATTTGAGGCAATTGGCCAGGGAAGAAGAACTTGAAGAGGGTTCAATGGTTATAGCCGATTTTCAGACTGTTGGACGGGGACAAAGGGGAAATTTCTGGTTTTCATCGGAAGGAAAAAACCTTCTGTTCAGCCTGTTGATCTATCCTAAGGATCTCCCGGCCAATGCGCAATTTATTATTTCCCGCATTGTATCGCTGGCGGTTAAGAGAACACTTGACCGGTTTACGGATGATATACGCATCAAGTGGCCAAACGATATCTATTGGAAAGAGCGAAAAATTGCAGGAATACTGATAGAGAACGATATAGCGGGGAGATATATTACTAATTCGGTGATCGGAGTAGGAATTAACATCAATGAACAATCATTCCCGTCTACCCTTCCCAACCCTGTTTCCCTTCGGGAGATTACAGGTTCAATGCACGATCGGAACCATATCCTTGATATTTTTCAAGAGGAGTTTTTCCGACTTTATCGCGATTTTCAGCAAGGCGAGATAAAAACCATCGAAGATGAGTATATGCTTCATCTCTACCGGAGAAACGGTTGCTATTGGTATGAAGATAAGAATGGGCGATTTATGGCTGAAATTGAAGATCTGCTTCCTTCCGGGTATTTGGTGTTGAGAACAGCCGATAGAGGGGAAATGCGAATGTATGCGTTCAAGGAGGTTGCCTTTGTGGAGTGACTTCTTGGGGCTTGGAGAGTTGGAGGTTAGGGAGATGGGAGAATTTTGAAAAAAATGGATATAGTCATCATCAGTATAGTCTAAGATTGAAGCTGGAATTATCTTGACTCTTGATTTTTGGCTCTTAATTCTAAATAGAAAAGATATGCAGTTTAAAAGAATTTTACTCAAACTCAGCGGTGAGTCGCTGATGGGTGACAAACAGTATGGGATTGATGAAAAACAACTTCAGGAATATGCTGAGCAGATACATGAGGTAGCACAGGGAGGCGTGCAGATAGGTATCGTGATTGGTGGGGGAAATATTTTTCGCGGCTTGAACGGTGCTGCCAAAGGTTTCGACCGGGTAAAAGGGGACCAGATGGGGATGTTGGCAACCGTGATCAATAGCTTGGCACTGAGTTCGGCACTTTCCGCCATTGGACAGAAAAACCGTCTCTTCACAGCACTCCGCATGGAGCCGGTAGGTGAGTTCTATTCTAAATGGAAAGCCATTGAATCGTTGGAAAAAGGAGAGATAGCCATCATGGCTGCCGGTACTGGAAGCCCTTTCTTTACCACCGATACCGCTTCTGCGCTTCGGGGAATTGAGATCGAAGCCGACGCCATGTTCAAAGGGACAAGGGTAGACGGTGTATATACCGCTGACCCGGAAAAAGATCCTACTGCCACTAAATTCAAGACCATTTCTTTCGATGAAGTCTATCATCGGGGGTTAAAAGTGATGGACCTGACTGCCACAACGATGTGCAAGGAGAATAATTTGCCCATTGTTGTCTTTGATATGGACTGTTACGGTAACCTGAAAAAGGTGATCGATGGCGAAGATATCGGTACGTTGGTGCATATTTAGAAAAAATTCACTATTTTTGTTCACGATCAACAAAAAAAGATACTTATGGAAATAACGACAATTAAAAAAGAGGCTGAAGAGAAGATGCTGATGACGCTCGAATTTCTGGATGAGACATTTTCACGCATTCGTGCCGGCCGTGCCAATGTCCATATTCTGGACGGCGTACGGGTGGATTATTATGGCAGTGTTGTTCCCTTATCGAATGTGGCGACAGTGACCACTCCCGATGCAAAGACCATTATGGTGCAGCCTTGGGAAAAATCGATGATGAGAATAGTGGAGAAAGCTATTCAAGACTCCGACGTGGGTATCACACCCGAAAATAATGGTGAGGTAATCCGTCTGGGCATACCGCCGCTTACGGAAGAACGCCGCAAGCAATTGGTGAAACAGACCAAACAGGAGGCTGAAGAGGCAAAGATCAGTATCCGCAATGCGCGACGGGAAGGAATCGATGAGGTGAAAAAGGCGGTCAAAGAGGGTATGGCAGAAGATATGGGAAAAGATGGCGAGAATGAGCTGCAGAAGCTCCACGACAAGTATATCAAGAAAGTGGATGAGATGTTCGCCGAAAAGGAGAAGGAGATACTTACCGTTTAATGGCAAAAGAGGGGGATGAGAGTGGCAAGATAGGATTATTGGGACGGGTTATCAGAAATACCGGGAATTCCTATCTGGTACGTGATGATAACGGCAATGACGTGCACGCCATAGCAAAGGGAAATCTGAGACTTAAGGGAATCAGGAGTACAAGCCCTATTGTGGTGGGCGACCGTGTTTTTTTGGACCTTACCCCCGACGGAATCGCTTTTATCACTGATATAGCTGAACGGAAAAATTATATTGTCCGTAAGGCATCCAATCTCTCCAAACAGGCGCATATATTGGCGGCCAATATAGATAGGGCATTCCTCTGTGTCACGGTAAATTATCCCGAAACAACTACCGTATTCATCGACCGTTTCCTGATTACGGCTGAGGCCTATTCGGTGCCGGTCTCTCTTATTTTCAATAAGATTGATCTCTATGATGAAGAGGAGAGTGAATATATGAATGCATTGATTCACCTCTATTCCACCATCGGTTACCAATGCCTGAAAACTTCGATGCTGACCGGTGAAGGGAAAGAGCGACTGGGGGCGCTTGCAGAAAAAAAAATCGTTTTACTTGCAGGGCACTCGGGAGTGGGAAAATCGAGTATTGTCAACCTATTGGTAGGTGAACAGGCGCAAAAAGTGAGTGAGATATCTCTCTTTCACCATAAAGGAACGCATACCACCACCTTTTCAGAGATGATTGAATTGAAGAATGGTGGTTTCCTGATTGATACCCCGGGTATTAAAGGTTTTGGAACCATCGATATGGGGCGTGCTGAGGTGTCGCATTATTTCCCTGAGATATTCAAGATATCGCATAACTGTAAGTATAATAACTGCTTACACCTCAACGAACCGGGTTGTGCCGTATTGGAAGCAGTGAGCAGTCACTATATCAGTGAAAGCCGCTACCACTCTTACCTGAATATATTGGAAGATGTTGAAGAGGGAAAATACCGTTTATGACTATGCAAATCAACAGTGCGTTACTTTTGATTATTGAGACACTTTATCTGCTCACTGTAGTGAGTATTGTCGTGGTGGTGATCTCTGAAAACCGGAATCCCATTAAAACCGTCGCATGGATACTGGCAGTAGTCTTCCTCCCTTTTATCGGTATTATCTGGTATGCTTTCTTTGGTCAAGATGCCACCAAGAAACAAGTGATCTCCCGACGAATGTATAGCAAGCTGAAGAAACGACCGATCGACGGGATGGAGACGGCGATAGAACACACTTTCCCTGAAAAACATGCCAATCTTATCTATTTGCTGCAAAATATGGATTATACCCCTTTGCTGGGTGGAAATGATGTGAAGCTCTTTACCACTGGAGAGGAGAAATTTGACCATCTCTTTGCCGATATCGAAAAGGCGGAGAAACATATCCATATAGAATATTATGTGCTGCTCGATGATGAAATCGGGAAGAAGCTCCAACAGGCACTTATCCGTAAGGCGAAAGAGGGGGTGGAGATACGTATTATCTATGATAGCTTCGGTTCGCGGAAAGCAAAAAAGAAATTCTATGAAGATTTTAGGAAAGCAGGGATAGAAACCGAACCATTCCTGAAATTAAGCCTTTCGAGGCTTACTTCGCGACTCAATTACCGCACACACCGCAAAATTGTGGTCATTGACGGACAGATAGGCTATACCGGCGGCATGAATGTGGCCAATCGTTATCTGGATGGATTCGACTGGGGTTGTTGGCGAGATACCCATGCCCGGATCGAAGGCAAGGGAGTGCAAGGACTGCAATCGGTTTTTTTGATCGACTGGTATTTCGTGTCGCAGACGCTCATTACTTCACGCGATTATTTTCCTGCATTGGAAAATTATGGTGAGTGCCCCATGCAGATAGTGAATAGTGGCCCGTTAAGCGAAGAAAATGAGATATCTCATGGGATTATGCAGGCCATCTATGATGCCCGCAAATCAATCTTTATCCAGACACCCTATTTTCTCCCTCCCGACGCAATGATCGATGCGTTGCAGGCGGCAGCTATCAGGGGAGTAGATGTGAGGGTGATGATGTCGAAACGATCCGATGTGCCGCTGGTACAAAAAGCCTCTTTTTCTTATATCAAAGATATGTTGAAGGCGGGTGTGAAGATATATATGTATTACAAAGGGTTTCTGCACTCCAAGATGATAGTGTTCGACGGTTCGCTTACCTTGATTGGGTCGGCCAACTTCGATTCACGCAGTTTTGAACAGAATTTTGAAGTGGAGGCGTTTATCTATGATGAGAAATTGGGTATGCAGGCCAATGATATTTTTGTGGAAGATCAGCGTTTTTCAGAGCAAACATCTATGAAGGAGTGGTATAAACGGAGTGTCGTGGAGCGATTTGTTGATTCGTTTTTACGCCTTTTTGCTCCTTTGATGTGATCATCCCGATAAATTGGAATACCTTGGTTTCGAATTTCGGGAAGTGGTGCCAATAAAAAGTCAAAAATCCAGGAAAGATGAGACGGATTTTTATAATAGGCTATATGGGATCGGGCAAGACTACGATAGGGAAACGGCTTGCAAAAGTGCTCTCCCTCTCGTTTATCGATCTCGATCTCTATATCGAGAATAAATACCGCAAGACGGTCCCCGCTCTATTCGAGGAGAAGGGTGAAGAGGAATTTCGGAAGATAGAAAGTCGGTCGCTTCGAGAGGTGGCTGAATTTGAGGATGTGGTGATCTCCACGGGCGGAGGAACACCCTGTTTCTTCGATAATATGGACATCATGAATCGTTCCGGCCTTACCATCTATCTTGAGGCTCATCCCGAAGATCTTGCCGACCATCTGATGGCATCGAAGAATGTGCGGCCGCTGATTGTCGGAAAATCGAGAGAGGAACTTGTTCCCTATATTACAGATCACCTGGCTTGTCGGGAGATTCATTACCGGAAAGCAGAGATCATTTATCCTATTGACCGCATGATCACAAAAGAGGAGATCCATCTGACGGTTCGTGGTATCTATGAACAACTAAAAAGGAGAGACGTGGAATGATGT
>JAAYFR010000311.1 GCA_012728155.1 Bacteroidales bacterium
CTCCCAGTCTCCCTCTCTCCCAGTCTCCCTCTCTCCCAGTCTCCCAAGGCACTATTTAATCACCAGCTCCTCCGCGTCGCCAAAGTTCGAATAGCCGCTCACTATCACACGGTCTCCCGGTTCGAGTCCGCTGAGCACCTCATATTGCACGGGGTTCTGGCGACCGATGGCAATGGGTACACGGACGGCTTTATCCTCCGACTTACTCAGTTTATAAATCCACTGACCGCCGGTAGTCTGGAAGAAATCACCCCGGGGAATGACGATGGCCGTTTCGGGTTGTCCCAATTCGACCTGTACCCGGAAACTCCGGCCGATACGCACATTGTCGGGCATATCCTCCATGAACACAAAATCCACATCGAACTGGCGTTCTTTCACTTCTGGCACCACTTTAGAGACCCGCAACGGGTATTTTTTACCCTGATAGGTGGCTGAAGCGGGCAGTCCCACCTGCACACGGTCGATATAATATTCGCTCAGCCGGGTATGTATCTTGAAGTTGTCCATCACTTTTATTTCGCCGATATTCTCGGATTGCCCCACGCGCTGTCCGGGGGTCACATTCAGGTAACTCAACTGCCCGTTTGCGGGAGCCCGCACCACCAAATTCTCCAACCGTGAACGGACGTGCTCCGTGTTCTTCCGGGCACGTTCCAGGTCGTTGTCCATCAACTCGCGCCGCAGGTGCGTGGCCGCGCTGTCATGCCGGAGTCCTTCGAGTTGGAGGGTGGTACTTTTTGTCTTGTAGTCATATTCTTCGCGTTGCAGTTCGAGTTGCGCCTTGCTTTTCACTCCCATCTTGAACTCCTCTTCACCCAGGGCGAAATCTTTTTCGAAGCGGCTCAGTTCGTACCGCGCCTGCAATGTTTGCTGTCGTAAAAGTATGGATTTTTGCTCCATTTCCACCTTTTTCTCCTGATAAAGAATACGCTGCTTTTCCCATTCGGCTTGTTGCTCCTCGATGACACGCTCCAGTTCGGGGTTTTGCAATTCAAAGATAATATCGTCCTGTTGGAGCATCGATCCCTCTTCGGCCACAATCCGCTTTACCGTGCCGGATTCGCGCGCGTTGAGCTTGATGGTAAGGTATGGCTGTACAATCCCTTCGGCATCCACGTAATCAAGAAACGGTGCCTGGGAGACGTCGGCCATCACGATCCGGTCGCTATCCACCCTCAGTTTCCGTGCTCCCGACACATTGATAAGCACGAACACCAAAAAGCCCAGAAAAGCCGCTCCTCCAAGCAGGTGAAATTTGTATTTCTGGAAAAATGTTCTCTTGGGCAACCTTTTGTCCATCAATGAATCACGCGATTCATGAAACGTATTATTTGTTATTTTTTGATCCATTTATCATATATCATTTGTCGAAAAAACTTACACATCATCACCACATCACCACACCATCACATCATCACATCAGTAAATCACCTTTCCAACTATTCAAACGGAGGAACAATCTGTCTTCCATTCTCAAAATCCCATCCGGTGATGCTTCTCAATCCGTAATACAGACTCCAGTAGTTTTGTAGTTCACGGATATATGACCGTTGGGAATTATCCTTTTCCGCGATGGCGGCATTCAGGTCGAGAATGGATGATTTCCCCAGCAGATAGAGTCGATACGCCACCTCATTCCGGCGTTGCGCGCGTTCGTTGGTACGACGGGCGATATCCACCTTGTCGGCTTGCAGGTTGAATTGCTTCACCAACTTCATCACATTGGCGTCAAAATCGGTTTGTGCCTGCGACAGTTCTATTTTCACTTTTTCCAGATTGCTTTTTGCGACCTCTACCCGTCCGTCTCCTACACCCCAATCCAGAATAGGAATACGGATTCCCAGACTGATTAATTGCGAATTCAACGGATTGCTATATACATTAGAGAAACTGGGATCGGTCTGCGATAAACCGAATTCAAGATACAGGTCGGCTTTAAATCCGCGGGATGCTTTAGCATTGGCTACAACACTCTCGCTTTGCAGTTTCCGCAGGTAAAACTGCTCTGTGTCGGGACTGTTCTGATGGGCAAACGAAAGGGCTTCTTCCAAGGGGACAATAAACTGTGGCACCTCGTGGCTTATTTCCGCCACAATCACTATATTGTCGGTGATCCCCAGAAAGCTACGGATATCCAGAATACGATCGTCCATTTCGATACGCGCATTCAGCCGATTAGTCTGTTCTGAGAGATAGTTGATCTCCAATTGCAACATTTCGTTTTCGGTGATGGTACCGATCTCATAGCGCCCTTGCGCATACCGGTAAAGCGTATCGGCATTGGTATAGTTGTAGGTCGCCGACTGGAAATTGCTCTGTGCCGTTGCCAGTTGAAAAAATCTCATTGCCGCTGCAGAAGCCACTAATTCAAGGGTCTCACCGTATTGCTTTCGTGCATGCTCATAACGTACCGGCTCTATTCGTTTATTCCATTTCAGATAGTTATACCCGAAAAGATTCTGAGAATAACCAACCACCACAGGAGTGGATTTAAAAGAGATCTGATTATCTGAGAAAACATCAAGCCGTTGTAAACCGGTTCGCATATAGATATTTCCTCCAAGGAATGCGATATTCTGGTTCACAGTGAACATACCGTCGTTCAGCAATTGATTACGCTGTACAAAACTATCACTCCCGTCGGGCATGGTTACCGGACTGATGGAGCGGTTTAGCGAAGAATTAGAACTAAACGAGAAGCTGGGCAGATAATCAGCTTTGAACGAGCGCCAGTTCCAATAGGATGCCCTATACTGGTGACGTGCTGCTACTGCCTGAGGAGACTGTCGGCGGGCAAGAGTGACAGCCTCCTCTAGAGTAAGATGAAGTGTGTCCTGTGCATTGAGCACCCATACGGCTATCAAAAATAACAAAATAAAAAATATCTTCCTCATACATCAAATCTACATCAAAGGTCATGCCACTCAATTAAGATATTAGAAAACAATGATTTACATTTTACACACCTATATAAAGAAGTGCGATTACGCACAAAATATGTTCGATTTCGCACGTCTTTGGTAAGAAATATTGTTTTATCTTTGCATGAGGATGTAGGACTTGAGAATATGTTCTTAACTTCTAAAGATGCATAAACAAGGCAAAATATTGATTGTAGATGACAACGAAGACATTCTCTTCGCGCTCAATCTGCTTTTACAACCACATGTAGAGAAAGTGAAGGTGACCACACAACCGGAACGGATCGAGCATTTCATGAAGACATTCCAACCCGATGTGATCTTGTTGGACATGAACTTCACCAAAGATGCCGATAGTGGGCAGGAGGGATTCCATTGGCTCAAAAAAATAAAAAAGAATGATCCGGACGTAGTTGTCATATTCATCACTGCATATGCAGATACCGAAAAGGCGGTACGCGCTATCAAGGCGGGGGCGACTGACTTCATTTCCAAACCGTGGGAAAAGGAGAAACTACTGGCGACTGTCTCTTCGGCAATAGAACTGAGGAAGAGCCGTAATGAAGTGACACACCTTAAACAAAAAGTGGCAGCTTTCGAGAGTAATAGGGATATGCCGGAAATTATCGGTGAGAGCGGACCTATGCAATCACTTTTCGAAACCATCGACAAGTTAAAAAATACCGATGCCAACATCCTTATTCTCGGTGAAAATGGTACGGGAAAAGATCTGATTGCCAATTTGCTCTGCTATTGTTCACCCCGTGCGGACAAACAGTTTGTACACATAGACTTGGGAACTATTCCCGGACAACTGTTCGAGAGCGAACTTTTCGGCCATGAGAAAGGGGCATTCACCGATGCCAAACAGGAAAAGCAGGGACGATTTGAAATTGCATCCGGAGGAACACTTTTTTTGGACGAGATCGGCAACCTCACTCCCGATATGCAGGCAAAACTGCTGACTGCCATCGAAAAGCAGCAAATCACCCGATTAGGTTCCACTGCACCGCTTTCCATCAACGTACGGCTTATCTGCGCTACCAATACGGATATCCACGAGATGGTAGCTAATGGGAAGTTCCGCCAGGACCTGCTCTACCGCATCAACACTATAGAATTGCATATTCCGCCTCTCAGGGAACGGGGAAAAGATATTGAGCTGCTGGCCGATCATTTCCTTGAACGCTACAGTAAAAAATACAAAAAGGATATCCGGAACATCTCGGTGCCCGCAATGAAAAAGCTCCGTGAATACAACTGGCCCGGAAACGTACGCGAATTACAACACGCCATAGAACGGGCGGTGATCCTGGCTTCGGGTTTTACGCTTACTTCTGATGACTTTATCTTGAAAGCGACTGCATCACGGAAATCGAAAGCCGAAAACCTGAATCTCGATCAATTGGAAAAGGAGGCAATTGAGAAGGCTCTTAGGCAAAGCGGTGGCAATATGAACCGGGCAGCAGAACTGTTGGGTATCTCCCGCTTCACTCTCTACCGGAAAATCGAAAAACTGGGTGCCCAATAACTTTTGTGATTACGGTATGACAATCTTAATACAGAAATAATTCAACGACAATGAATATCCAGACCAAACATATCTTTCTTGGCAAAATAACCATCATCGTACTACTATCGCTGGCAGGTGGATGGCTTTTTTGGCAGGAATACTACTTCTCCTCCGTTTTGGTATTGATGGGCATTATTA
>JAAYFR010000312.1 GCA_012728155.1 Bacteroidales bacterium
AATGGCATCAAACTCGTCTGTACAGGAAAGTGAAATTCCATAAATTTCTTCCCTGTTCTCTTCCACTACTTGTTTCCCTAAATTCCGATTAAAAATAACCAGGAAATAGCGTAGAAATTTCAGGTATTTTTCCGAAGGGATAATTTTTTTTATTTCATCCACAAACACTTTTTCCTGATAATAAAGTAGCTCTTCGGAAAGACGTCCAATGGCAACCCCTCTTTCAAAAGGAGCGCCCTCCACATACAATTCCCAAAGTCCCTGTTTGTTTAGGATAAGGGTATTATCGCCGTACGAACGGAGACTATCGGTGATGGACAGCGGAAGCTCAGAAAGATCAGAGAGGGTTAAATCAGGCTGTTTCATATCGGCAGATGAATAAAGAATATAGGAACCTGCCAGAAGGATTGTCAATAAAGTAAGAAAACCTATCGCCAACCATTTCACTGTTTTTATCACTATCTTCATCTCAACTATTTCCTATTTTCTTTGCCAGATATTCTTCACCCAGCAACTCACTACAACTGATCAGGGAGGTGAGTGTCACCCCGAGAACACCATGCATATTCACATTCTGGCCGGCAAACAGAAGATTTTTCACCTTGCTCCGTACCGGGATAAGGGTTGAAAGGGGATTCTGATAGTTCTTCATGATACCGTATGCCGATCCTTCCGGTGTACCGGTATAATCACGATACGACAGCGGAGAGGTAGTTACTACATGTTCCGTATTCTCCAAGAGAGCAGGATCAAACTGTCTGACATACTGGAAAATCTCTTCGGTTTTCTGTTCCTTGAACTGACGGTAATCATCGCCACGCCGTTCGTAAAGCGTATCTTTCCACGGCTCCACCTCCTTGTAAAGCATCGGCGTCAGCAACTCCACCACACTGGTATATCGGATATCCTCTTCATTGGGCCGCATCGACGTCAATACACCAATCACTCCTTTATCATCCGGAAACGATGTCCTGTGCCACGCATCCTGTCCGTCAGCATAAAAATAGATATTGTGATTGATATACGGATCACTATTTTTCTTCTTGATCAGGTAGACTGTAAAAAAACCGTAAGAGTTGGGCAATGACCTCAATCTCGACAGATAGGCCTTGCGGATGTTGGTGGTCCTGTCGGTGATCTCGAGTGTTTTCATCGGATGCATCGTAGAGATCACATGATTTGCCTCTATCAGCTCTGCATTATTCACCTCTACCCCACTCACCCTGTTTTGATCACAGCGGATGGCTGTGGCCTGTGCCCGGGTAATTACTTTTCCACCGTTGCCTTCAATTTTACGTATAAGGGCATCTGTCAGTTGCATGCTACTCCCCAGAAAACGATAGGAGCCATGCAGATAAGACGATGTAGTCATCGCATGGATATAAAAGGTGGAGACCGCTTTGTCGCCCCCGTAAAGCATGGCAGGATTTGAGAGCAGATGCCGGAGGCGTTCGTTTTGGGTGATCCCGGCAATGGTTTTCCAGGCAGAGAGAGAAAATATATCCAGATTTGAAGTTGAGATCTTACCCTTTCTGAATCCTTCCACAGTCACGGCATCTGCAATATCGGAGATTATTTTTATATAATGTTGCAGGTTTTCCCTTTCGTCGGGAAAATCTTTGGCAAGCACCTCTATAAAACGTTCTTCCCCCATCGCATAGGAATAAGATTGATCGGGATAGACAATCTGGTCGAAACAATCTTCATTCAATCGGACAAGTTTTATCTCATCCATGATATCCAGATAGGAGAAGCAACGGTGCAAAATCTCGCCTTCATCCATACTGCCAATGTAATGCACACCGGTATCGAGTGTGCGTCCGAAGCGTTTGAATCCTTGAAAGCAGCCGCCCGGTATATCATTTTTCTCAAGCACACACACCGAATAGCCCTCTCTGGATAACACTGCAGCACAGATCAATCCTCCTAATCCGCTTCCGATAATGACAATATCATACTTTTGCATATTCGATTATCCCTCTTTCTTCCTAAATATAAAAATCTGGTTGGATGTCAGCTTGTCATTCGACTGCTGCTCCAAATCCAGGTCATTCTTGCGGGCAAACAGTTCAAATTGTTTTGCCGTTGGAAAATGCAACTGCTGTTCCGTTTTGTTGAATTTGAAGAAACGGGTAGAGAGTATCTCTGTAAATCGGGTTATCTTATGCGCGCGATCTTGGTCGGCATCACTGTCGCGCACAATAATCATACCACTGCCATTCATCTTTTCCACACATCTCTCCAACAGAATTTCCTGCGACTGCCAATCCAAATAATGCAACATATCGTTTACCACAAATACATCGGCAACCGGATAATCATATTGTAATGCATCGCTGCAATCAAACCGGATTTGTGGTGTCTTTGAGAAGTTATGATGGGCAATCGCAATTTTATCCTCATCATAATCAATCCCTAAGACAGTACGCTCCGCCGAAGTGGTGGACAACATATAGGCCAACATACCATAGCCGCAACCCACATCCACTACCGAAGCATTACGGGGAATTATGCGCTCGAAATAGGCGTAATATTTCTCCATAGCTGATTTTACCCGTACATACCACTCTTCCACCGGCCCTTTATAGAGATAGTTCTGCACAAGTTTATGCCTGAAATAGAGGTTGTCGGGCCGGTCGTAACACCCCTTTAACCGATCATACTCTTCACTTATGATCTTTTTTACCGCTTTGGCGACATGATGCGCCGAACCATATTCCGATACTCTTTCAGCCGGAATTCTCGGTAAGATAGCCGCTCCGTAACTACCCGGCTTAATATAAAACATCTGCCGCTTATTGAGTACCTGTCCCGTACCAAAAATTGCCATCGGAACCACGTCTAACTGCAGGCTCTCGGCCAGCATAAAAGCTCCTTTATGAAACCGCCTGATCTCTCCGTCCACCGACCGGGTACCTTCGGGAAACACCACCACCAAATAGCCATCAGCCACCTTCTTACGAACTGTTTCACTCATACTTTCAAACCCCTCCTGAGTAGGGATGAACCCGGCATAACGGACCACATGTCCAAAAACAGGAGAATTCCATACCCACCGATTGGTTACCATCACAATCTTCGGCGAAAGTGAAAGCATGATCAGGATATCAATCATCGATTGATGGTTAGCCACAATTACAGCCTGTTTCTTAAAATCTTCACCACTCTCATTGATGATCTTTTTCCTTGTATAAAAAATCAGGGACAGGAAAAGCCGTGTGTTGTACATGATTATCCGGCTGAACAGCGCTTTTTTCTTTTTGATTGAAACAGGAACGAGTGCCAACAGGAGCCGTATCAAAAACAGGAAGAGACTTCCCAAAGCAAACAACAGATAGATAAACAGAGTAGCAATCAGATAAAAAAGGGTGTAGGGATAATTCCCTTTTCGTGTGGGATGGGTGATAAAGAAGCGAAAGAGAAGGGGAATCACCGTATAAGAAACCAGCAAAACCGATAACATGCCCAGGATACTGATCAGGGATATGGATTTCAGTGCGGGATGCCTGGCAAAAATCAGTACCCCCATCCCTACAGTGGCAGTGAATGCTGAAAACAGAATCGCTATCTTGTGTGAATTGAACAGTTCCTTACCGGTACGGTATTCCTGCTGCACACCATCCATCATGAAAATAGAAAAATCGTCCCCCAACCCAAAAATAAAGGTGGACAATATAATGTTGATGATATTGAATTCAATCCCAAAGATGGCCATCAACCCCAAGATAATCACCCAACTGATCGCCATCGGCGCAAAAGCCATCAACGTGAGTTCGAGCCGCCCATACGAAATAAGCAGTGCCAGGAAGATAATCAGCGATGAAAGAAATAAAATGGTGTTGAAGTCGTCGTTGATTACCGAGACCCATTTATTGATAAAGAAAGCCCGGTCGAAAATTACCAGATCCGGATTGGAACCCATTGTTTCATATACAAAATCTTTCTGCTTTTCCGACAATTGCACCTGGGTGATACACATCAGGGAATTGCCGTCACTCACTATCCAATCTGCCAGAAAAGGAATATTTTCAGCCAGCTCTTCCGGAGAAAACGGTTCGAATATGTGATCCAACAAATCGAAAAATGATTCGAAAGCATCGGGTGAAAAGCCATATTTCACGCCACTCCTCCCAATTTCATCCTCCAGAAAATGTTTTTTATCATCTGTCCAGAAATTGTGCCATCGACGGATACGCTCTTGCTGTTGCTGTGGGGGAATCATCAGCTTTTCTGATGAGACAAAATTCTGAATTTTTCCATCAGACTTACATTGAGCAAGATTTTTATTGTTCTCGGCATAGTTTTGCAGGGCTTTATCCACAGTTTCACCTACCGACACAAACATAATCTGTTGCCGGTCGCCCGTCATAAAAAGATGACTCATTTTATGCTCGGCCTCTTTGATATGCGCTGGTTCATAATTCAAATTAGACATATCACTGTCGAATTGAACATTTCCCATCGTAAAAAGCCCCACAACAAATAAGAGCACGATCAGCCCCAATAGGATTTTGTTTTTTTCAAATGGATAGGAGGTCACTCTCCTCACTATCCTCAATGCTCTTCGTGAAGTCTGCGAATCGGTTTTTTTCCCTAAGAGATGGGGAAGAAAGATCAAACAAAACAGGATGGTACCTACCAACGAAAGGGCGGAAAACAACCCGAAATCGCGCAACATGTCAGATGAAGTGAAGAGCAGTGAAAGGAAGGCGCCGATAGTGGTAAATCCACCTACCAGCAGTGGATAGGAAAGCTCTTCGACCAATTGGCGGCGCGTTTCTACAAGGTTGTAATGGGTAATTACATGAATAGAATAGCTCAATGCTATACCCAGCACCACCGCCCCCACCCCGATGGCGATGGCCGAAATGGAGCCTTTGATAAAAAATATCACCGCCAGGGCAAACACTCCACCGTAAACCACCGGCGTAAGTAAAAGCGGAATTGCACTCCGGCTTTTGAACATCACCCGCATAAAGCCGATAATGATAAACAATGCCACACCGAGTGTGAGATAGGTGTCCTTTTTCACCTGCCGGGCATTATACACCGCGACCGACGGTCCGCCAAAGAACTGTACCCGCACACCGGAAAACTCCTGTTCCACTTCTGCCGAGAGTTCTTCCAACTCGGCGATCAACTTCTCATTCTTGCCTGTTTCGCCCGTACTATATTTGGGCGAAAGAATAAGGAGAAGGGTAGATAAGTCGGACGAGAAAATATGGTTGTCGTATATTTCGTAATTTGAGATATTCTCAAAATCTTTCAACCCCAGCATCATATTTCCACCAATACCAAGTGGATCTTGCGGGATAGTCGTTTTTAGCGCCACTCCCGCCGGCGACATCAGGTGCACAAAATTCTGCCGCATCCGTGCATCTATCGCATCCGACGTCAATAGTGTATCCAACCGCCGATAATCATCATCCGTCAGGAAAACAGGCAGATGTCCATACAGAAATCCACTTGTCCGATCTACCATATCCCCTCCCACTTCCGACAGAATATCGAGCAGATAATCGGCAGCAACCCCTGAGGTGATCAACTCGTTCATCCGTTCACCGGCCAACACGACAGTATCGAGCAACTCCTCCTCTCTGGCCGAATCATAGGTGGAAACCATCACGATGATCTTGTCTTTTATTTTCAGATTCTGGAAAACCAGTTCATTGGTTTTTGAATCGGCATTGTCTGGAAAAAAACGGGTGAGTTCTTCCTCAAACCGTAACTGGAGGGCAAACAGTAGCAACAGTACAAAACTACCCAACATCAGGATATTCCGCAAAATCCTCTTTTGAGATAAATAGTCGTAAATATGGACGAAGAAGTTGCTCATAGCACAACAGTTTTGGGTTTACGGAAAATTATCAGCAGCATATAGCAAATCAAGCCGGCAAGCAAACCACAAACCACGGCAAAGACGATGCTTCCCAACAGATATTGCAGGAGTGAACTCATCACAAATTCAAACGACATATTCTCGATAGAAAAATTCAACGTCCGGCCGAGCAAACATGCTCCGGAAGCATAACTTCCGAACAAAATAAACGGGATCATGGGGGGAATACTGATGTTGGAGGCCACCAATGTAATCACTTTGTTGAGTTTGAGCAGATGTGCCAACAGGAAAGCAATCGCCATCTGATAGCCCCACACCGGTACGATGCCCATAAAGACACCCAGCATCACCGCGCTGGAAATTCGTGCGTTGCTTTCGGTGGAATGGGTAATATTGTTCCGGATAAACTTCCGGATATTCTCTTTTGTCAGGCTGCGTAACGTCTTCCACGGATAATACCATAGCAATGCTACCAACACCAAAACAGTATTAAGCAGGCTAATACGGGTGAAGTCGCGCCAAGGATTAAAATGGCTTACCCGTTCACCTTCGGGCGGGTAATAGACCCGCACCGATACATTGCGGACATGCACACCTTTCCATGCCGATTGCACAATGATTTCCAACTCGAACTCATATTTTCCGGTAAAAAGTTTCAGGTTTTTAATCTTCTCCAATGGATAGAGGCGATAACCCGATTGGGTATCCTCCATTTTTTTGCCCGTTTCAATCCAGTACCAGAAGTTGGAGAATTTATTGGCAAAGCTGTTCTTACCAGGCATATTGTCGGCTTGCAAGTTACGCGCACCGACAAGCAAGGCATCGGGTGTTTTCTCAATCTCTTCCAAAAAAATGGGAATATCTTCGGGATAATGCTGACCATCGGAATCGAGCGTGATGGCATAACGGAAATCCTCTTTCGCGGCAGTTTTCAGACCGACTTTCAGCGCAGCTCCCTTACCTCTGTTCTTCGGGAAATGAATAACACAAATCTCCGGGAACTGAGTCAGCACTTCCGCTGTATTGTCTGTTGAACCATCATTTACCACCAGTATGGGAAGTCCAAAAGGAAGGGTCCGTTTTATCACATCACCTAATGTGACAGCGTTGTTGTACGTAGGAATAATTACGATCGTATTTTTCAGATATCCTTCCATTCGTGAGACAAAGTGGCTTTCAGTTTCATACATTGCGTGTCGCCTATGAAAATGGCGGCACGCACTTCCTGTCCGTCGGTCAATCCAAATTCTATATCAAATGCCTTGTTTTCAATGGGATTGATGGGCGACAAAAATTTACACTCCCTGATTTTCTCAAACCGGACTGCACCTTCCAACCTTTGGGAAACAGCACGCTTCACCACGTTAATCAGGCAGACCCCCGGCACGATGGGCATCCCGGGAAAATGTCCTGCAAACAAAGGATGACCGGCATCTGTTTCGCATCGGAAACGATAATTCCCCACCGTCTCACCTTGAAACTCGAGTTGAAAAAGTTCGTCCAGTTTATTCATACGATTATTTTATTTTTTCCTGTTGGTGTATGGAACCTTTGACATTTAAAATAATCATTTCCTTCGGATGTTTAATGATTATTTTAAACATGTCGGTTTCATACGATTATTTTATTTTTTCCTGTTGGTGTATGGAACTCTCTTTTAACCATATTCTTATGTAATAATGATTATCATGCTCGTTTCACAAGAAAGTCGCTCTTAAGGCTTACAAATATACATGATAAAAATGGATTATCACACAGATAATCCATATACGCTTTGAAAGAAAAATATCCCATAGTTTTCTTTATTAGTATTTCGACTTTATCATACAGTACAAATTACTCGCTGTATAAAGTTGAAGTTCGATAATTGTTCTATTTTTTGCGAATATTGAAAATTTCTATTATCTTTGTTTTCAATGAAGTAAAAAATGTATGATTCTATTATTATGATTAAGATTGAAGGAATTGATCCACACATGATAGCAAACAACCTTACTCCATATGAGCCTACTCACCCGGGAGAAGTATTGAAAGAAGAGATAGAATTTCGAGGTATATCGCAACGTAAGCTTGCCTCTCAAATGGGAGTTGCATACTCGGTACTGAATGAAGTCTTGAATTGTAAACGTCCCGTCACAACTGAATATGCCTTATTGTTTGAAGCTGCTTTAGATATTGAGGCAGAGATGCTTTTGAGGATGCAATCTCGTTTTAATATGCAAACTATCCGACAAAATAAGTCATGGAGTGATCGACTTGACAAAATCCGAAAAACAGCTGTTGTACTTTAGTAATCTGATTATTTCATCTCTTTGATGACGATTGTCGGGCTCAAGAGTCCTCGATGTTTCAAGGTAGTGGTACGAGGAGAGCTGTGGAATGGAATTTCCACCTTAATACCGGGTGCTTTTATCCTGACAATATTTTGATTTTCCCTATTTATCCTGTATTGGTATTTTCCTTGTAAGGTTTCAATAGATATCGATTCTTCCAACTGATTACATAACGATTTTTGGGCTGAAAAATGCTTCGGGAGATATAGACCAAGCAACAATTTGAAGTCATTTTTGAAAAGATTGACCACTAAAGGTTTATTCATCGCATCGAGCAGGTGGTGCACAACAAAGGTATCGGTCCTCATTTCAAAATCAGCCATACTCATCCCGAAATAGCTATTGACAAGTATCCGCACGGTTTCGGGGTCCTGCCTCTTTATCAGCATCATTCCATTCAAATGTTTACCAAAAAAGGAGATCTCCATATCAAAGGTTTGCAGGCTGTCGGTAGCTACTATCACCGACGGAATATCTGTGCGGGAAAGCAGTACCCTCTCGGTATCTCCACAACCGCTGCGTATGGATGAGGCGCAGGAGGTGGCAAGCAAGCCAAAGGCCACAACACTAACGAATAGAAAATTTCTCATCCGTCTGAAGCGTATTGTATTGGGAGTTGGTAAAAATGTAATCGGTATAATCGTCGCTATTTTCTGTCATCCGGAGCTGCTTTACAGCCATCGTTTTCTTGTCGAACGTGATACCGATCTCCTTGATATAGGCTTTTACTGACTGGCTCTTCGGCAATATCCTTACAAAATACTCTGAAGCCGATTGAAAATAGTACAATTCATAATCCTTGTCCAATGCTGAAATATTACCGATCATACTTGCTTCAATCAACCCTTTCATTTGCCCCATCATCTTATTCGAGCCGAGATTGACAGTGGTCCTCTTTCCGCCTGTCATCGTCTCTAACTTGTCTCCATTGATGGTAATGGCATATTGCATCGGCTTGTCGTATTGCAGGCTGATCTTATTGGGTTTGCGGTAGTAAAACATGCCGGTCGACACCATCTTATTGGAAAAGACTTTCATAAATTTCTCCTGTCGGAAGCTACTTTCTACCGATTCTATCTCTTCAGCAACCTCTTTCAGCTCCCTCTCAAAATCAGCTATGTTGGTGATGGGTTGCATCTCTTGTCCGAAGAGCAAAAAAGAGAGCGAAAAAAAATACAGTATAGTTGTAATTTTAAACATACAGATTAATTTGTTGATTTACCGATTTGTTGATTTGCTGATTTTTTTTTGAAAGCACATCATTCAACGACACCACCTTATAACCATTCTCTTGCAGATATACCAGCAGCTCCTCGGTCAATTCGGCACAGCACGGCATTCGGTCATGCAACAGAATAATGACTCCCGGTTTCAGTTTTCGTTTAATCCGCCACACTACTTTATCGGCAGTTTGGGCTTGTGTATCGAGCGACCGGATACTCCAGCCGATGGTAGTCCATCCAAGCTCTTTGACCACACTTCTCATCGTAGGGTTGGTCACACCGAAAGGGGGACGAAAAAGGCGGACTTGCCGTTCCGAAGCCTGTTCCAGAATTTGTTGCGCTTTCAACAAATCTTCCTTCATCTTCTTTTTCCCATACAACGGGAATGTGGCTTCATGACCATAGGAGTGATTTCCGATTGTATGTCCCTCATCCACTATTTTCCTGACAATTTCGGGGAACTGCTCCGCCTTATGGCCGACACAAAAGAAACAGGCTTTCGCATCATATTTTTTCAGTACTTCGAGCAAAGGCAATGTTGTGGCGGGCTCCGGTCCGTCATCATAAGTAAGGGCAACCACCTTTTCATTGGTGTTGAGTCTGCAGACCGTCTTCAGGTAGACTCCCGCCGAAATGGACCAGGAAGACCAAAACAGCAGAAACAGCACGAAAAGAACCAAGAAAGCAATACCAAGCCAGATCATTATCCTTTAAATTTTTCGATCAATACCATCGTATGATTATGCAAGAAAGAGTTGGCGATCAACACAAACCCAGCACCATTCAATTGCGTACAGGCATACCACAAGCCAAACGAAGAAGCTGTCTGATACTCTCCACATATAGGTTTGAACATATCATCGGAGACAACAGCGGCATCGGAAGCATTATTCTTTTGCAGGAAATTCAATCGTTTTTCAGCCAACTGATCCTGTGAGAAATCGCCACTCACCATATCCACTGCCACAATACGGGCGATGGTACGTTCCATCTTCTGATTTCCCAGCAAAAAGAAGGAGGCTCCCTCACCTGCAGGAAATTTTCGCCAAACTCCCATCCGTGCCAGGATATGATAAGCTGTGGGAGTAAGTTCGTCCACCGAACCTACAAGCAGGCTACCTGCATCACCGGCTTGCAACTGCATCAGACCATCAATAAGGGCGCTTTCAAATGAAAAAGCACGGTGTACGTAGGTAGTATTATAAGCCTTGTTGCCCAACAGTAAAGCTATCTGTCCACCAATAGTGTTGAATGTGGATTGGATAAACGGTGTGGGTGACAGTAACTCTTCGTGGTGTGAACCGATCGACTGCAAAAACTTCTCACTATCGGCCAAACAACCCAATCCTGTAGCGGTGATAATGGCTTCCGGTTTTTCAGATATATTTTGGAGGCATTGAAGAGCGGCAGTCACTCCCATCTTTACAATACGGCTCATACGACGCCTCAATCCTGCATCTTTGATCCACTCTTTGTAATCGGGTTCACAGGCTGAAAAACGACCTTCCACAGCTTCATCCTGCGGATATATGGATGCAAGTGATTGTATGTAAACGGAGTATTTATTCATTGGCTCTTTGCTTCAGGGTAGTTTTATTGCTGAAAAATTAACGCCGCATTATTTCCTCCAAAACCAAACGAATTGGAAAGTACAGTGGTTATATCCTGATCTTCCATCATTTCTGTCACTGCGATTAATCCGGTTTGCTTGATAGGACTCTTGAAATTGAGCGTCGGGAAAATAACTCCTTCACTGAGGACCAGTACGCTGAATACGGCTTCCAATCCCGCCGCCGCACCGAGTGTATGTCCGGTAAACGACTTGGTGGAACTCAATGGTGGCACCTGCTCACCAAACAGCCGTTTTATGGCAGTACTTTCAGAGAGATCGTTATTGTGCGTCCCTGTCCCATGCAGATTGATATAATCAACCGAAGAGGGATCGATACCGGCTTTATCCAAAGCATGCCGCATTGCCAAAAAAGCACCTTCCCCATCGGGAGATGATGCCGTTTGGTGATAAGCATCATTGGCATTGGCATAGCCGGTAAGCCGGCAATAGACTTTCGACTCCGGTGTGAGCGACTTCTCCGATTGCAGCACCAGATAACCCGCACCTTCACCCAAATTGAGACCTGCACGACTCTCATCAAACGGGCGGCAGGGCGCACTATCCAAAATCATCAACGAATTAAAACCGTTGAGTGTGAAACGGCACAATGCATCAACGCCACCTGCCAACACCGCATCAAGCAGCCCCTGTTCAATCATTCGTGCTCCCAGCATAATGGCATTGGCGGATGAAGAACAAGCAGTGCTGACACTGGTACGGAAACCCTCCAAATGGAGATAGTCGGCAATGCGCTCAGTATGGTCGCCAATATCGTGATGTGCAACCATACGCAAACGTCCTTTTCTCTGATTGACAGCGTATTCAGCATAAAACTGCTCACTCAGATCCATTCCGCCGACCGAGGAGGATGAAATCAATCCTATACGCAGACCTTCATTAGGAAATCCCGCATCCTGAAATGCTTGCCTGCTTGCCACCATCCCGAGTAAAGCGGTCCGCGAGAAGAGTCGATCGGGATCCAAACCGAGATGGTTTTTTAATTGCTCGTTGCTCCTTTTCACTTCCGCGACGGGCAGTTGAAGTGTAGTCTGAAAAAGTGTCACCTCTCCCAGTCCGCTCCGTCCGGCCCTGAATGCCTGCAAATGCTCTTCAGCACCACATCCCAAGCCCGACACACACCCTATACCGGTAACGGCAACGCTCATTTTTTACGATTCTTGCCGATAAAATCAGCCAATGTATTTATAGAATAAAAAATCTCCTTGGACTCTTCAGGTTTCGTCAGACGAATGCCATAATTCCGTTCAAGGATAAGGATAATCTCCAATGCGTCGATAGAGTCCAGTCCCAAGCCGTCACCAAAAAGCGGATCTTCGTCCACGATCTCTTCCGCGGTTATATCTTCCAGATTCAACGCTTGAATCAGCGCCTCTTTTAGTTCTTTTTTCAATTGATCCATATGTAAAACGAATAATATTTCCTACAATAAGTTTACCACTCTTCTTTATTTTCAGTCTCACTACGGCACAATGGCCATACAATATCCGGACAAAGGTAACAAACCCTTATCTTTCCATCAAATAAAAATCGGATAGAAAGTTGTCACCCAACAAGTCGCACCAACCCACGATACAATAGCCCAAATTCTGCTCTTTCATCGCTATTTCGGCGTATTTCAACAGAAATTCCTTGTCGCATTCCCGTTGGATAAAAAAGGTGTTTTCACCCTTCATCTTCCAGTAGATACAAATCTCTCCCAGCATGACATTGGGCAAGGTATAGACGAAAAGGGCGGGGCTAGCCTCCCGGTCACCCACCGCATCGAGGTTGCGTCGATAGTGGATATCTGTATCGAGCGACGATGAACAATTGGCCATGACAATTCCTTTCGACTCCGGTGGGAGTTCGGAAAACCTTTCTATAGAACGGGTAAGAAATGAGGTGGTGATAAAACCCAGTTTCGACAGATCGTCCATCTTGTAGAACTTGCGATAGTTCAGATTGAGTGAATGATAAGCCTTCCGGATAAAGGTCGGGAAATCGTCCGTCAGTTCATTCACGAGCTGACGCTCCCCATTCAGTTCCACGCCAGAAGCATTGATGGTACATCGGGAGACAATTGTTGCTCTTTCTGGAGAGGGAAGGGAGCCATTCTTCGTCGCGAGCGGCGAGAATTGATCCGACAGCCGGGACGAAAATCCTCTTTTCCCAATCACTATCGCCGCATTACAACCGCCAAATCCCGACGCTGTTTTCAGGCAATAAGTCAATTCCACAGGTCGATGCGACGCATCAATATGGAGCGGATAGGGTACGCCGATGGTTTGAAATCCCAACACACCGAACAGGATATCGTTTTCGAGTTGCTGTTTGCAGATGATCGTCTCAATCACCCCGGCCGCACCGAGTGTATGACCGAAATAGGGTTTCAAACTCTGCACAGGTTTTTCAGAAAGCCTTGAAAGGTGCAGTGCTTTGCTTTCCATTTCGTCGTTATAGATAGTGGCCGTACCATGCGCATTGACGAAAAGCCCATCGTTTCCCGAAATACCGGCCTGTGCCAAAGCCTGCTCTATAGCCAGATGTAGCTCTTCTCCCGTACGCGACGGGCCTGAAATATGATTGGCATCATTGGTGATGGCACCGCCCAGTAAAACAATCGGTTCTTTCCCGGTCACCCATCTTTTTTCTGTGGTAAGCAAAATCGACCCACAAGCCTCTCCCAAAGAGAGACCGTCACGATCGGCATCATAAGGCTTGCATCGATCCGCACTTACCGATTTGAATGCATGAAAACCGGTTACAATAAAATTCGATAGTTCATCGCCTCCGGCCACTACAATATGCTTGAACCTGCCATTCTCAATCAGCCTCTTTGCCACGATCATGGCAGAAACACCCGAAATACAGGCATTACAAATCACGATAGGCCGGGTAGTAAATCCGAAATATGAGGCAACTCTTTCGGCAGAATGGGAGAGGAAAAGTTCGTCTCCGGTTTCATTTTCGGCAGAAAGGCGACTGACATTGCCTTTGGTGGATGCCAGTATCAATCCGCAATCGCTTTGGTGCACATCTATACCGCTCTGAACCAATGTCTGACGGATAGAAAGGATCAAAAGTTGTTCCAAACGGGAAAAATCATGCAAATTGTGCTCGCCGACTAATAGGCGTAAACGATCATTATCAATTTTTGCACCATAGAACAATTCAGAATAAAACTGTGAATCACAAATAGGGTGTAGCCCCGATTGATACCGAAGCATCTCTTCCCGGCATTCTCCGGTAGAAAATCCAAGCGAACTGATCATGGCATCCGCCGTCAGATAAATCACCGGATATTCCATCTCTCCTTCCATTTGAGATAAAAATCAGGATTATTCAGTTCTAATAAATTGGTATATAGATGGGTAAAAACCTGCACTGTGGATGCCTCTGCCACCACGGCACCATCGCTCTTGCGGTAAATGGTGTAGTCGAATTGAATTTTTGCGGCATCACAAGCCACATAGCGTGTCTCTACAATAGCCTGTTCGTTGAATGAGAGCGAGAGTTTATAATCAATATTCAGCTTCACGATGGGTGCCGCAAAACCGGCCTCCCTCATATCCATATAGCCAAGTCCGTAGCGTTGACCGAAAGATTCACGGCCGTCCTCAATATACTTCACATACTCTCCGTGCCATACGATCTGCAAGGCATCCACTTCGCTAAACCGCACCCGGGCCTCTACTCGGTCGATGAGCGATGCTTCCCTTTTTTGTTTTCGCTTCATTATTTATTCAAGTATATTTTCAAATCACTTTCGGCAATCAATTCATCTCCCACCCACGACTTCACCCTTGCAAGCGTGATATTTCCCACCTCTTGGATAATACTTACCACCGTCCACAATTCACTCCCCACCCGGGGGTATGTATAAATGGAGAACTTACTTACGGCACCGATAAATCCGATGGGAACGGTTTCGTTATTTTGTACAAAAAGAAATCCGATACGGGCGGCGGCAGATTGTGCAAAATGCTCAATCACTCCCTCTTCAGTAAATATACCGTCACAGCAAAAAAGATTCTCTGCCGTTACTGTAAGCCCAGAGAACGAATGGCAACCATCGACACCGAAAAACTGATCGACCATCACCATCGGTTCCCGTTGCGGGATCAACTCCAACATAGTATCTCCGGAATAAACCGGATCCTGAAAAAAAGTTTTATAAGGGTTCACTTTCAACTTTTCATTTTTTCACGCATTCCACAATACTATGTCCCAATCCAATATGGTCATGAATTTTATCGATCGTCAGTCCGGCCTTCTCAATAATACGAATCATATCTTCGGAATAGTACATCTTGCTGTTTCCATTAGCCATGGCAGTAAAATAGAGACTCGTCTGCGCCAGACAAAATGCCGATGTCTCAAACCGTTGTCGGTCCCAGAAGGTCTCCATTACGAACAGGCGACTATCCCTGCTCATCGATTGAGCTGCACGTGAAACAATGCTATAGATCTGCTCTTCCGAAAAACAGTCCAGAAACTGGCTCATCCAGATAGCCTCAAAAGGGGCAGGAAATATGGTTTCAGGATCCAACAAATCGACCGGATATCCATGGATACGGTCAGCTCCGGGAAGGTCCGCTATCTCTGATTTCATCAGACCGATCTGCTGTGGCAAATCCATAATGGTTACCTCCACATCGGGTGAGTACCCTACGCATTGCAGCGACCAGCGCCCGGTATTTCCACCCACATCAAGTAACGTTTGGGGAGAATGGGTAAAGACCACTTCAAGTGCCTGTCGGAATGAGTTGTCGGAATAAAAATGATCAAATCCGAACCAACTTTTCTGTATCTGTGCAGGGAGCGACGAAAGTCCTTCATAGATGGTGGGCCAGTCGCCAAAAACTTTCAATCCTTCGGGCTTACCGTTCAGCAGAGCCTCTTCCAACGAGAAGAGTCCGAGATAATTCACATCGTGGTTGAAGTCCATATTCACCTTAACCATCGGATCAGTCAAGAAAAACCAGCCTATTTTGCTCAGATAAAACCGCCCCTCTTTCAACAACACCGTTCCGGTTGTCAGTGATGATTCCAACAATACTTGCGTAGCATAAAGAGAGAGTTCTGCCTTTTCAGCCACCTCATCCATTGTCAATCCAACATCATTATCGCGCAAAAGCGAAAAAATTCCGAATTTATGCATCAAGCGGGTTACCTGAAAGACCACCGGAGAAAATGCGATCAGATGTGCCATCCGCTGTGCCTCAGGGGCAGAGAGATGGTCGCTTCCATAAGCTTGTTTTAACGGCGTTTCTAATTTCATTATTTATGATTAGTGTGTGACCTGCAACATCCTACCTCTCTTCCCAAAACCGGTAATAGTTAAACCATTGAGACGGGTATTGTTGGATGATACCTTCCAATGCCTGCACATATTGCTCCAAGAGCTGGATTTCAGACTTTGGACCCGACTCCTTAGAGAGAGGCTGGACTATATAGAAATAAAATTTATATTTCATGCCCGGTTCACGCATGGAGAAATAGAAAATCATCGGCACCTGTAAACGCGACGCCAACAAAAAAGGACCGATAGGAAAACGGGCTGTTTTACCCAGAAACCGGACTTCCGCAGGCTGCATATTTTCTAAAAAACGGTCGCCCTGGAAACAGATATATTCGTGCCGGTCAAGGATAGCTTTCACCCGAAAAATATTCGATAGCCCGTCCGTCTCATCGAGTGGAAGCAGATTGTAATTCCTCCTCTCACTGTGCTGTTCGAGCATCTCCTTGATTTTTCGGTATTCGGCATCAAGCATGACTATATGCATCTTCTTACCCCATTTGTCAAAAAAAGGAGTACCGATTTCCCAATTTCCTACATGAGCACTCACCATAATGGCACCTCTCTCCTGATCCAATATCTCCAGAAAACGGGAATATGATTCATCAAAAACAAACTGATACCGCTCTCGTTTTCCTGCCGAAACAGCAACCTTATCGATCAGCGTCTGCCCGAACCGGTAATAATTGACAAATAGGAACAGGGACGAGCCGATACGGTTTTTCTTTAAAATATTCCGCGCATACCACCACGATGCCACAGTGGCCTTCGGAGCAAAAGGAATGAAATAGATAACAACAAAAGCCAAAAAAACATAGGCGAAACGTATCCCCAACCGGTCAATCAGAAAAATAAAAAACCGATAACCGAAAGATCCTCCGCGTGTTTTTCCACTCCATCTCTTGTCGTTATTGTGCCTCATTCATTTTAGATTCAACAAAGTTATAGAAGTCTTGAAAAGTGGCTATCTCTCTGAAATCAGCTGCTTTCGGCGTAAAATGAAAATTTTGCTCTATCAATACCACCATATCTACCAGGTCGAGACTATCCAAATCGAGCGTCTCCATCAGATGCGCTTCGGGCGTAATGGTATCGACATCCACTTCGAACTCCTCGGCCAGATTTTCATTTATTAGTTTGATCAATGCTATTTTATCCATATTAAATGTAAGATAATTGGGTATGTTATTTTTTGAATTTCTTGATTATCAACGATGAATTGGTTCCACCAAAACCAAATGAATTCGATAAAAAAGTATCGAACGAATGCTGAACGGTCTCTGATGAGATGTTGAGCACCGGGGCATCATCATCGGGTTGTTCGAAATTGATGGTGGGAGCAATAAAGTCATTCTGCATCATCAACATCGAGTAAACCACTTCACTCGCACCTGCCATCCACATTTCATGTCCGGTCATTGCCTTGGTAGATCCTACATACGGTTTATAATTGCCGAAAACTGCATCAATGGCCTTGGCTTCATTCAGGTCTCCCACAAGTGTGGAGGTGGCATGCGCATTAAGATAACCGATCTCCCCGAGTGAAACGCCGGCATCACCTATCGCCATCTCCAGAGAACGTTTTGGGCCATCTACATTGGGCACTGAAATATGGTTCCCATTCGAAGAAAAACCATATCCCACCACTTCGGCAAGAATAGGTGCACCACGCCTGACCGCCGAATCGTAACTCTCAAGAATAAGGGTAGCCCCGCCACCACTTGGCACCAAACCGTCACGGCTTCTATCAAACGGACGGGACGCCTTTTCCGGTTCATCTTCGCGTACCGAAAAGGCTGAAAGCCCATCGAAACTACCTATGGAGAATAGATTTACCTCCTGCGCCCCACCACATACGATACAATCCTGAAGTCCCTGTTTGATAAGCAGGTAACCGATTCCTATAGCATGCGAACCACTTGCACAAGCACCGGAAACAGTGAAATTGATCCCTTTCAGCTTGAAAATTACCGACAAGTTCATGGTGATGGTGGAATTCATACTCTGAAAAATAGAACCTGAACCAACCAGCGCCGTGTTCTTTTTCTGACGGATAATATCACTGGCCTCAATGACGGGTTTGGCAGAACTGTCATTACCGTAAAGGATACCTACTTCATTGTTTTCTAAAAAATCATCGTCGATTCTTGCCTGTTCAAATGCTTCTAAAGTAGCCATAAAGGCATATTTCCCCTGTTCGGGAATACCGGCACGTTGACGACGGTCGAGCAGTTTTTTCAGGTCAGGTACTTCGAGCATACCCGTGAGTCCCGAACGAAAGCCGAATTCCTTCCGTACAGGATCAAATCCGATACCCGATTTCCCCTCATATAAAGATTGGCGAACTTCCTCTTTGTTTTTTCCGATACAGGAATAGATCCCCATCCCCGTGATGACTACTCTGTTCATATAATGAATTGACGATTAAGTATAAATCCCCCCATTGATTGAAATCACTTCGCCGGTAATGTAACCGGCTTCTTTGGAAACCAGAAAACCGACAAGGAACGCCACCTCTTCGGCTGTCCCGAATCTTCCGCAAGGGATCATTTTTTTTAGTTCGTTCTCATCCAAATCCTGAGTCATATCCGATTTGATGAAACCCGGCGCTACCGCATTCACGGTCACACCTTTCTTTGCCACTTCCTGGGCAAGTGCTTTGGTTCCGGCAATCACGCCGGCCTTGGATGCGGAATAATTTGTCTGACCCGGCATCCCTTTTATACCCGACAAAGATACGATATTCACGATTCGCCCAAAACGTTTTATCAGCATATTCTTCACCAACAGGCGAGTAATATTGTAGAATCCGTTGAGGCTGACATTGACTACGCTGTCCCACTCCTCCGGTTCCATCCAGAGCATCAGGTTGTCTTTGCGGATTCCGGCATTGTTGACAAGCACTTCAATATAGGCGTCGGGATGATTTGCTGCCCACTCATTCAATACGGCATCCACCGCTCCTCGGTCTGTCACATCAAAACGGATCATTTCTCCATTGGACCCTGCATTACGAACGGCCGCCAGTGTCTGCTCCGCCCCTTGTAGGGTGTTGTGATAATTGATCAAAACATGGTAACCCATCGATGCCAGACGAATGCAGATTGCACGTCCGATACCTCGACTACCGCCTGTTACAAGTGCATATTTTGTCATGATACAATACTTTTTGTCTTCAGATATTCAACAATTCGGTTAATATCCTTGTATCTGGGTTTATCATCTGCAAATGTAGGAAAAAAACTTCTGATTTCTTGATAAACTTCCTCACTTTTCGGAGATAATTTCTCTACCGCCTGCAAACAATCAATAGCCTGGACAATAGCCATGTAATGAATTGCCATTACCTGAAATCCGTTTTCAATCACTCTCTTGGCAAGTAATGCCGAGTTGGTGCCCATACTTACGATATCCTGATTGTCGTTATTATTGGGAATGCTATGGAGATACATCGGATAAGAAAGCGTCTGATTTTCAGCAGTGGTAGATGTCGCAGTAAACTGCATGGCCTGCATTCCGTAGTTGAGCCCCAGCGTACCCAGATTGACAAACGGCGGAAGAATTTCGTTTACTTTGTCGTGCATCAGGTAATTGAGTTGACGCTCCATCAGCATAATCATCTTGGTGACGGCAATTTTCAGCTTATCCATCTCGAAGGAGATATAGTCGCCGTGAAAATTCCCACCGTGATAGATATTCTCTGAGGAATAGTCTACGATCGGATTGTCGCTTACCGAATTAAGTTCATCGATAACTACCTTCTCCACATTCATCATTGTATCCCACACGGGACCAAGCACTTGCGGTACACACCGGAGCGAATAGAAAGGTTGAATTTTCTGATTGAAATGGGAAGCTTTTGTCCCGTTATAGAGTTCCTTTTTGCGGTTTCGGAGCAGGTGGCTCTCTTTGAGCCACTCACGCATAAACCGGGCGCTCTCTATCTGGCCGCTATGCCGCTTGGTAGCATTGAGCTCAGGCGCTAAAAAATCATCGTACGACTGAGCAATCTCATTCATCATTGCCGATGCCACAAGTGCGTGGCGAAGCAGTTTCTTCGCAAAAATAAGATTGACTATCCCCACACCGGTCATCACTGAAGTGCCATTTGTGAGTGCCAACCCTTCACGGATATGCAGTTTGAACGGCTCGATGCCGGTTTGCCTCATCACATCGGCTGTAGATTGCAGTGTGCCATTGTAAAACACCTCCCCTTCACCGATCAATGCAAGCGCAATATGTGCCAATTGCACCAAATCACCACTTGCTCCCACACCTCCATGGGAAGGCACATAAGGAGATATGTCAAGATTGATAAAATCGGTCAATATCCGGATAAGAGCAGGGTGGACGCCTGAATAACCCTGGGCAAAGGTAGACAGGCGATCTATCATTGCCGATTTCACATAAATGGGCTCAATGGCTGAACCCGCACCCACAGAGTGGCTCCGGATGATATTATACTGAAGCTGATTAATCTCCTCATCTCTAATGCGATATTGCGCCATTGGACCAAAACCGGTATTGACGCCATAGATCACCTTATCGACGGAAAATTCTTGTAAGAAATGAAAACTTTTTGTAACCTTCTCTTCTAACTCTGATGACACTTTTACTTTTGCGCTACCAAAGAGCAATTGCTCAATTTCATCTATATCAACACCTTTCTCAGTAATTTCTACTTTTTTTAACTGCATACAACGGAAAGTTTTAATAACCCACAAAAGTACTCATTTTTTTTTTTGATGTCAAATAACGATTCCGTAAAGGAAATTTGTATTTTTGCACTCAGACGTTTCATACAATAGCATCAACTATTTGTAAAACTGGCTCGATTTTGAAACAAATTACGCTATTTACTTTCTATCATATCCTTTTGATTTTCTGCTTTTCAGTAGTCTCCTCCCCATTACTGGGTCAGCAATCCAGATTTATCCATGGCATTGTGACAGATAGCATTACCGGCGAGCCAGTCTCATTTGCTTCGGTACAATTGGGAAACAGCACCATCGGTACCGCCACCGATATCGACGGGTATTTCACTATAAAATATTTGGCAGAAAACCGGAAGATCATCATTTCATCCATCGGCTTTGAGACAAAAACAGTAACACTCCCGGAGGAAATTGATATGGGAGCAATTATCGGGATAGATCTCAGCCCATCTACCATCGGACTGGCCGAAGTAGTGGTGAGAGCTGCCAACCCGCGCTATTCGCGTAAAAACAATCCGGCGGTGGAACTCATGCAGCAGGTGATTGCACATAAAGCTCAAAACCGGATAAGAAACAGATCCGGAATAGAGTATGAACAGTACGATAAATTGACACTTTACTGGGATAATTTCAAGCTGGAAGAACATTTACTGAAGAAGAATTTTGGATTTATTGAGCATCATCTGGATACTTCCATATTCACCGGGAAACAGGTGTTGACTCTCTCTATGCGGGAAATAATGACAAGGGTACATAGCGACATCATTTCCGGCAAGCTGCAAAAAAATATTATTGCCAAACGAAGTGTAGGTGTAGAAGAAACATTTAACGACGGGTCGATGGATATATTTTTAGAACAATTGTTCCGTGAAGTGGATATGTACGACGACAATATCGAAATACTTCTCAATCAGTTCGTCAGTCCCACCTCCTCTTCATTGGCTTTGCTCTATTACAAATTCTTTATCCAGGATACGTTGACAATTGACAACATCCGGTGTGTGAACGTGGCATTCTTCCCATTCAATCCTGAGAGTTACAGTTTCAACGGAAATCTTTATATCGCCATCGATAACAATTTTGCCATCAAACGGGCCGACCTCTCCATACCCCGGAATTTGAATATCAATTTTCTTGAAAATTTAAGGGTCATACACTATTTCAACCTACAGGAAAACGGATTGTGGACAAATGAAAAAGAAGAGCTATATGCCAATTTCGCCATGACCGATTTTCTCACCAAAGTGTATGCACATCAGGTCCGTTCGTACCGTTACTCAGAGAAACAGGAGGCAGGGTACACTATGAACCGGGATTCGGCTCCTTCTAAAGGCGAGACTCCAGATTACAATGAAAAATATGATGAGATGTTCTGGCAAAGCCATCGACATGTAGCACTAAAAAGGGTCGAATCAGATTTGCCAAAACTAATGGATGAACTACAAGGGGTGCCCATCTACAGACGGTTTGAAAAGTTCCTTGAAATAATTATTACCGGTTATATCAAAACATCGAACGAGCGGCTGTCGAAAAGTAAAATCGACATAGGCCCGGTGTGGACATTCTATGGTAGTAACCCCATCGAAGGAGAACGCCTTCGAGTGGGCGCCATGACTACAGCACATTTTCATCCCCATATTTTTCTTTCGGGCTATGGCGCCTTCGGCTTCAAAGACCAAAAGTGGAAATATTCGGCTACCGCAGCTTATTCTTTTCTGAAAAAAGAAAACTATCTGCATGCATTTCCACGCAACGATCTTTCATTTACCACCGAATATGATCTATATTCATTGGGCATGCAGATGAACGACGCGCTGAAAGACAACCTGTTTGTGGCGCTGGGCACAGCCGGTATTTCCAACCGCAGCTATCAGCACCGGTATAAACTGGCATATACCGTCGACTGGATGTCGGGACTGGGGCTATCGGCGTGGTGGAAACATACCAAAGACACACCGGCCGGCGCGTTGGAATATCGCCTACAGGCCAACGAAAATGAAGTGGCGGATATTCCCGGTTTTACACTATCGAAAGTGGGAGGTGAAATTTCATTCACACCGAAAATGCAGAGTTATGGCGCCAACCGGGAGGGACGCAACGCCAAGATCAATTTTATCAACGATAATATCCGGCTGACACTGAAGCATGAATATGCCTATCGCGGTTTTTCGGGTGGCAATTATGCCTATCATCAATCACAGATAAGCGTTTCAGATAGATTTTGGTTGTCATCATTCGGACATATCGATAGCTATCTCGCCGCCGGGAAAGTGTGGAACCAGGTCCCGTTTCCAATGCTTGCCAGCCCCGAAGTGAATCCCTCCCTTTTTATCGAAAAAAACCGGTTCCACCTGATGCAACCCTTCGAGTTTGTGTCGGATGAATATATTGCCTTACATACAAGTTATTTCCTGAAAGGATGGATATTGAACCGTATTCCCCTGATCAAAAAAATGCAGTTGCGTGAAGTGGTGACTTTCAGTGGCTATTATGGCAACCTGAGCGTCAAAAACAATCCGTCGGAAACATACGGTTTATTTATCCTGCCTCAGTCGGCACACCCGATGCAGGGCGACATATATATGGAAGGAAGTGTAGGAGTGGAAAATATCTTCAAGGTTTTCCGTGTAGATTATTATCGGCGATTTACTCATCTCGAACTGCCCGGCGCCAAAAAACAGGGTATAAAAATAGGCTTCCGGTTTGCATTTTAGCATACCGAAAGCCTATTTGGATTATATTCCCGATGCGAACTATCTTACATTTTTCATGGCTGCCAGAAGAGCCCCCGCCCAGAAATTGCGTAAGCCGAAACCACGTGCCTTGCCTGCTTTTTCCTGCTGGAAGATAATTTCCCTGGTATCCTGGTTAAACACCACGAAAGTGAAGGTGCCATAATTGGCAGTTTTGTTCAGCAATCCACAGATAATTACAGCACCATATTGGCTGTCACCCTCTGTTTCAATCTTTTTCACCACCTCGTCGACCTCCGCATCAGTAACAACATACCTGTTATCACCCAAAAACAATTCAGTCCGGGAAATATTGTCAATTTCCCGTTTGACCTGTCTGTTAAAAAGCTCTGCATTTGGGATACCGAACGTCTTGCTTGCGCTATACTTGACAGGCTCCGACTCTAACAGATTGTTAATCCCTTCGAAGGCAACCAAAAACTGCTGGGCGGTTTCAACCGCACCATACACCTTAGCATAAGTGAAATCAACTCCATAGAAACTGATGGAACTGATACCCTTTAAATTTTCTTTTTGGCCACTCACCTGTTGCAATGCACCCATACAAAACAATACGACTGTTATTAATACGGTTTTCTTCATAACAAATGACATTTTATAGTACTACATATGAAACGAGCATGATAATTGTTCTCACACAAGAACATGACTAAAAGCGAGTTCCATACGACACCTTTGAAAATAAATAATTTTAGTCGTATGAAACATACTGTTCATACGGCAAAGGTAGTTAAATAATGATTGAGTGCTTTTAAAAAGCCGGCAGATCTCATCAATTCATATTTATTAACGATAAGTCATGCAGCATTTATCCTACTTTTGCATCTTGATAGTAAATGCATTTTTTAATTTTTTCTTAAAATATCAGGTATCGCCTCACTTTAAAAACAACAATTATCATTATGAAGAACTACCTATTGTTACTGTTCATTTTTTGTGCTTGTTTATCCATTGATGCCCAAAACGTCTCCAAATTACGGATTGGATTTGAAATGGGTGGATCTGCCATGATGGGTGAAATGAACGACCGTTGGGAATTTCGCAAACCCTGGAATCACTATTCCGGCTACGACAGCTATTACTACGGGAGTGATAATGCCGAAGGTGAAGGGAATATGTTTTACGTGCGATTAAAAACGGAACTCCCTTTATTAAAAGATTGGGTGACCCTCTCTTCAGGCTTGCGATACACCTATTTCAATGAGCGGATATTCACCTATGGCGATTCGCATCTTTACCTTTTCCATCCATCTCAACAAGGGATTGAGCTTTTTCGTATCAATGACATAAATGAATCGCTGGGTTATCTCTCCCTCCCTTTGGAAGCAGACGTTGCCATATTCGGGAAGGTCCACAGGTGGCAAGTTTTCCTAAAAGGGGGCATACAAGCCGGTATAAAAGTACACGACAAGAGTCGCATCGGTTTTGTGTCAAAGGAGATGGAGAAATATGAATCTGAAATTCTCGTCGCAACGGGAAGCTCACCTTCCAACTTCATGTCAAGTATCTACGGAAGTGTCGGCTTTCGCTTTATTTTCGACAATCAACTCCGTATTACCATAGAAAACAGTTTGCCCCACCTATTCCTCACCAAAAACAATTTCTCATTGATTTCACCCGAGGGGATACCGGGCATACAAGCCTCTGTTACCGTACCTTTGAATTTTTTCTCGCACAATTAATAAACTAAAATAATCTGATTATGAAACCCCAAACATATTGCAACCTGCTTTTATTGACCTTCATCCTTGTCATCGCGACAGGATGCTCCTACGATTTTGATTATCGTATCTCCAACTCGGTCTTTATTGAAGATGATGAAAAACCGGGTCTCCCTATCTACTCGGAAAAAGGATATAATAGTTTCGGCGTATATTGGGGATTAACTCCCTTTTCGACTGCCCGGCCTCATGACCAGTCAATAATAATGGTGAGAAATGATTCCTGCCATATCCGATTTTCCGGATCTACCGGACAGGCGACCTATACTTTACAAGTATCATTTCCCGAATATACCCCCCACAGTTTTACTGATTTGCTCTCCCTACAGGACAGAGAATTTGACCTGACCGAATCGAAGTGTGTAATATCTCTTTTTTCCGGTCGCCATCCCCTGGACTTAGAAACCAAAGAGGGATCATTCACAGTTAAAAAAGCGCAGAATATGTATATTGACAAGGAATTGCAGAGTGTAGTCCTATCGGGGATATTTTCATTCACAGCGAATATTGATAACATACCGATTACATTTTCCAACGGACGGTTCGACATGCAATTTGGAGAGGAAAATTTCTTTTATCAGCAAGAGACGGAATAGCCTCTATAGCATGAGAGAGGTTCATCAATGCCGGAATTGATCACCGTTCGTGGGCAGTTCCTTGCCGGTTGGCGACTACCATCTTGTACAGTTGATCGTTAGGGCGAATCTTGTCATTGGTCCTGATGGAGAAGTGGTCTCCTTTTACCGCTTCGGGAACGGACACAAGATCCACCCTGATATCGTCGGCGGTGAGGAAGACGGCTCCGGTGGTGGGACCGGTAATGAGCAGTTCATCTCCGGGTTTCACCGATTGGGTTTCTACCAGAAACTCGGTCACGCCGAGATTACCGAAGTGCTTGATGGCTTTGCCCACATACACCTTTCGCTTGGTGGCTCCCGATCCATAGCGGTGTGTCCACTCTCCCAGCCGCTGTCCAAGAT
>JAAYFR010000313.1 GCA_012728155.1 Bacteroidales bacterium
AATATCCTCCCATACCCAAACCCATCCCGGAGAGCAGTTTCTGTTTAATAAATTTCCGCCTGTCACTCATTTTTTACCTGTTTTTGTCTCTTCTGCACACTTATCCCTTCTGCACTACCCCATATATCTTTACTCCGCTCAAATCCACATCGAGCAGTTGAAGACCCTTTTTCCCCTTGGTACATACCACGTCGCGATGCTTCTCCTTTAACTCGGGACTTTTCAACGCGTATTGTGCTTGCGGCAGCGCATCCATCCTTATCTCGAACGAGAGCTTGTTATCGGTAATATGAGAATCGATATCTTGGATGATGGCTACACCTCCATTGTCCTTTATAGTAGGATGAGGGAGAGGATTCATGGCTGTATTCATGAAGTGCATGGTGAATTCGCCGTTGTAGAACCTGATCCTTGCCGCCCACCGTTCGTCGCCGGCTGTCTGGCGGATGACCGGGGAAAATTTCTTCGCCGCTATCAGTCCTGCCAGCGGGTCGGAGTGGATGGACGACTCAATCAGGGTGATCCGTTTACCATTAGCCTTCAATAGCTGTTCCGACAGGGGTTTTTCCCGTTTGAACCCTTTCTCGTCGTGGGTGCCGAAGGGCAGCGCGAGCCACGCTTTCCCACCCGAAGCTAAGTAGCCGGAAAGTGCTTTGAACTGTTTGTCTGAAACACAAGCCACCCCGTCGAGGATCAGTGGTGTGGATTCCCGTTTCAGCGCGGCGGCATCACTTAGTTCATCGGTTCTGAGGAACCGGTACCCCACGTTGTGTTTGACCAGCAAACCAGACCATGCCCTTAAGCGGTCCCAATGCTCTTTCCCGTCCTTGTCGCGCCACCCGTTATCCCGGCAATAGCTGTTGCTGACAAGCCGGACTTCGACCAGGTCTTCACCCTTTCTGTAGTCGAGGTCGCTCTGCTCCACCTCCCAATTATTCCACTCATGGATCACCTCTTCCATCTCGCGGGCATCGGCAGGGTCTTCTATCAAACGTTGGTTGTGGGTACTGCTCCAATTGGCCACGCCCCAGAAGCGGCTTAAAGCCCATCCCATATAAGCTCCCTTTTCATAGATGGTATAACTCAACGCGATGGCGGGAGAGTCGCCTCTTTGCTTGGCGATATCCTTTTGGTGCAACGCTTCGGCATCCATGTGTATCCAATTGGTGGATCGTATATTTGTCCCTACATTCTCCAGCATGAAAAAATCGAGGTAGGGCGCCATTCTCTCTAAATTCAGGGAGATGGCATTCAGGACGATGGGACCGGTACTGGAGCAACACGACATGAGGGGCATGCCTCCCACCGTCATTTTCACTAACTTGACATGGTCGACAATTCCGTCCACTTTCATGTGGAGAAAGTCCCTGAAGGCGGGGTTGTCATAATTACCCCATTGTAACATCGGTTTGGAGGTATCCCCCCAGAAACGCTTGTCATCGAAAGGCGGGATTTCCCGGTTGTAATCGCGCTTGAACCGTTCCCTGCAATATTTACACCCGCAGGCGGCCAGGCCGACATAATCGCACATGTCATCCACCTCGATCGCGTCGATGGGCACCTCGTTCAATAGCCGCTTCAGGTATTTGACATGCATGTCGAGGAAAGCGGGGTTGTTATGGCAGAATGCTTCCATCTGGTATTGCATTGAATACCCTCTACTGCCGTCCCTCACATCCACCTCGCAGATATCCTGGAAACGATGTCCTTCATACTGGGCATGCTGGGCGGCGATGGGATCGTGAAACAACAACACATGGTGCCGGTGGCTACGGTGCAATTTGTGAAAATCTTCCTCGTTACGCGGCCTTTCGACATGGTTACACGAATAGTGATCCATGAACTTGATGCCATATTTGTGCAACTCTTCACAGGCATTGGCCCAGAGGCCGTGCAACTGTCCAAAATAGTTGGAAAAATCGAACCGGATATGAAACCCGTAATTCACCACCATGTCTATTTTTGCTTCCGCGAAAGCCTCCGCTCTCCTTTTGATCTTGTCACGAATACTTTTCTGTGACCATTGCAGGTCTTCTATGGTATTCCACCAACTGGCAATCCTTCGTGGCGCAAAGGGTATGTCAGGGGGAGTGGAGACCAATTTGGACACATCAGGCAGGACGATCTGTTTTGCCGGCGATTCGACGGTCGGCGTATTGGCTAAGGAGACTCCTCCCATACTTAAGCCTACGCCTGAGATGACGGCCTGTTTGATAAATTTTCTTCTGCTATTATCGGAATGCATATACGTATAATTTTTTTTTGTCGATTATGATGTCTCTATTAAAAAAACTTCAGTCCTTGTAATTTATTCCAGTCTCCTCTTGTAAAGTCGGGAATTCTCACCGGTACCCCTCCATGGGTGGTGGAAATTTTTGTAAGCTCCACAAGGCATGACCATTCCGCCGCGTCATAGACGTCCATATCGAGAGGTAAGCCATTTCTCAAGCAGTGGATCAAACGATAATCCATGATAAAATCCATCCCCCCATGACCTCCGACCTGCTTGGCCTTTTCTCCAATCTCTTTGATGAAAGGGTGTTCATATTCTTTCAGGAGATCATTCAATTTATCTTCCGGCAAAAATTGATGTGAATCGGGATCCAATGCTATGTTAGGCGTGGGATATTTCTGGGCGAATCCTTTTGTGCCGCTTATGGTATGAAGGCGGCTGTATGGCCGTGGACTGGTCACATCGTGTTGCACCATGATGGTCTTGCCTTTTGCCGTGCGGATAATGGTGGTGTTCATGTCGCCCAAGGCATGATTTTTCTGCGATTCGGGAGAACCTTCGCCATATTGTTCTTTTATAAAGAGTGACAGTCCGAATTGGTCGGATGAGATAGACACTAAGTATTCCATTTTATCGCCCCTGTGTATATTCATCGCCTGGCAGATAGGCCCAAATCCGTGTGTGGGATAAGGATTCCCCGTGTACTCTTCATAGAACTTCACTCTCCATGAATCGGGGTTTTTTGCTTGACTCCTCAGGTCATGGATATATGCCCCTTCTCCATGTACCAGCTCTCCAAGCACACCTTTTTGCGCCATATTCAGGGTTGTCAGTTCGAAGAAGTCATAACAGCAGTTTTCCAGCATCATACAGTGTTTTCTGGTTTTTTCCGCGGTGTTGACTAATTGCCAGCATTCATCCACCGTGACCGCTGCCGGCACTTCTATGGCGACATGCTTTCCCTGTTCCATGGCATATACAGCCATCGGGGTATGTGTCAGCCAATCGGTACAGATATAGATTAAATCGATATCATCCCTCTCACATACTTTCTTCCAGGTCTCTTCTCCCACATATTCATCGGCCGGCGGAAGGTTCTTGCCTTTAATAGTGGATTGTCCCTGTTTTACCCTTTCCTCCTTCAAGTCGCAGATAGCCTTGATTTCAACGCCCTCCATGTGGATATATCTTCTGAGGGCTGCTCCTCCGCGGTTTCCCACGCCTATGAATCCGATCCTTACGGTGGGGATGGGATCCACGGCGAGATGTAACACATTTTCCTGCCCCGCGGGACGTTTGGGCTCTTTTAATTCAACCATTTTCACCCCGTCCTGTTTCGTGCTTGCACAGGAAACAGAAAATAGAGTGATAGCGAGTAAACAGGAAATGAGAAAATGTTTGGTTGTCATCTGATGATATTGTTTATCTGTTTTCTAAATATCTACTTAGAGTGTGCAACTATAACTCTTTTACCCTGATGTTCCGGAGCTTGATGACATCTCCATGTCCTAAAAAAGCGATATGCCCTTTCTTATACTGCAATTTCGATACATTTTTACCCTCAGGCGCATTCTTTATCAATTCATCAAAATCTGCCTCCATGATAGGGGTGCCGTTCAACACGACTTGTAACTTATTTCCATTCATGATCACCTCCTGATAATTCCATTCACCTGACGGTTTTAGATACCCTCTTTTTGCCGGCACCCAACCATAAAGAGAACCATGATACTGGTAAGGTTCCAGATCCTTGTACTTGGGATCGTAATCATCTAATATCTGTAACTCTATCCCGTCGTAACCCTTTGGAGTATTTACAATTTTATGTCTTGTCCCTACTCCGTTGTTTGCACCGGGAGTCAGCATGAATTCAAAGCGAAAAATGAAATTCTCGTACTCCTCCTTGCTGTATAAATTGCCACCATAAAGGGTCTTGGGTTGCATCACGATGCATCCCTCTTCAACCACATATTGATCGGTGTTGTCTATCCACTGATCCATGGAGACCCCGTCGAAAAGAATCTTGAAGCCTTCTCTTTTCTCTTTTGCCGATAACCGGAAGTTCTTTTCCTTGCCGGTGATATTCGTTGTGGCCGAATCTTGGAGGGAATGGCACGATGTGCAAAGCAGTAAAAGAAGTGCGAAAGCGAGTGTGTGGTATAACTGTTTCATCGTTTAATTTGTAATTTTTCAGCATTCCATTTAAGGGGTTCTCCCTTTAGATAACTCTCATAGCTTAAGAGGGCAGGTGCAGCTGAACGGACAGCAAAAAGAACATCTCCTGCCACAGGTTTGTTGTTCCTTATCCCATTCAAGAAATTAAAATGGTGGTCGTAGTGTCCTCCTTTATAATCTTTCTTGGCATTGAAGTGATACTCCCTGGGGGATATAACCTCGGGGGTATTGATCCCCTCACCCAGCTGGTTCAATATTTCCACATCTTTCAAATTCAGGTCGTAGGTTGTTTTCAGTGTAACTTTATTCCATTCCACATCCAATGATCCTAATGAGCCTACAATCTTGAAATCGGTACTTCCCCATTTCTTGGAGATTCCGTCGACAAGGTTGGCGCCTAATTGAACCGTAAAGGCTCCCCTATTATTCCTGTCGGGATAATCGAAATAGCCCAACATGATATCCGGCGTGTCCCGTAGCCCGTTTGTATAATGGTGTATCCCTCCGGTGGTATATACCTTTTCCGGACCGATCGCATCCATGATATAATGGATGCTGGCTAAGACATGGACAAACAGATCGCCTGCAACGCCAGTCCCGTAATCGCGCCAGCTGCGCCAGGAGAAAAATCGCTGGGGGTCAAAAGGGCGCTTCGGGGCATTCCCTAAGAATTGCTCCCACCAGATGGTCTGTTCCGATGCGTCTTCCGGGGGAGTATAGGGTCTCAAAGCAGCCGGAGAAGCTGTAAATTGGCCGTCGATAAAATTTACCGGGCCGATTATGCCTGCCTGTACCAATAGGCGGGCAGCCCTGTTTCCGAGGGATGACATCCCCTGTGAGCCAACCTGGAAAATTGTCCCGTTTTTCTGTTGTGCCTTGATCAACGCTTCCCCCTCTTTCAGTTTATGAATCACCGGTTTTTCGCAATAGATATGCTTGCCGGCATTCATCGCTTCGATGGCGATGGATTGGTGCCAATGATCGGGGGTGGCGATGATAACCGCATCTATATCTTTTCGAGAAAGAATCTCCTTGTAATTTTTGGTGGTAAAAATATCATTCCCCCACTCACGTCGGGCATCCTCCAGCCGCTTGTCATAAAGATCGCATACTCCTACTACCTTGACTCCACCCACCGATAAAGACATCCGGGTATCGGATGTACCCATTTTGCCTTTACCGATCAAGGCGAGGTTTATCATAGAATTGGCGGATGTATGAATCTTGTTTTGCCTCGTAGATTTGTTTTCCGCCAATAGTATTGTGGGAATACTGTTGGCTATCAATGTAGTAGCAGCCAATTTTTTTATAAATAGTCTTCTGTTTTGCATATTGTATTGAGTATTTAGTTGTTTAGTGAAAAGTGGTGACATAACCCTCTTTGTCTCTTTCAAAAATTTTTATTGAAAATAATTTCTAAAATACAAAGAAAATTATAAAAAAACAAGAACAAGGGTGTTTTTACGAAGCATTTTCCTCAAAAATCGTAAACGTTTTTTTTTTGATATTTAAAAGCATCCTATTTCAAATGCCACTCAAAAAAGGAATAGACGATCTCATTCGACTCTGCATTAGGACTATGTTCAGCTCTGTTACTCATCGCTACCCGGTGGCTATATCCCAAAAGCAAGTTCACTGCAATAGTATGGTTTAATGGAATCCACCGTTCAATAGGGTCTGAAGATCCTCCCGATACCAGAAAGGGTCGGGGTGCCATAAGAGCATGGAGCTCATGCAGATCATATCCTTCTCGTATTAATTTGGGATAGAGCCCTTTGGCATTTTCCCCGGTTTTACTCCATCTGCTCTCCCAAGGTGGAGGATAATAGCCCAGATACCAAGGTTCCCAGTAGTTAACCGCAGATCCTTTGCTCTCATCGAATACAATCCCCGGATCGATCCATACGGCGGCTGCAAATTTGTCATAGAGACAAGATGCAAACATCGCCCATTTCCCTCCATAGGAATGTCCCACTACTCCAATTCTCTCGGAATCCACCTCCTCCAATCCTGCCAACACTTCCAATGCATTTGCAGCCGCATAGGCTAATGCCGATAAGGGTTGAATAACGGCGTTTTCCCTATTTGGGTAATAGATAGAGTATGTTTGTTCCTTGGTGGTTTCTGTAGTACCCAGGGACAAAGTGACAAATCCTTTTTTCACCAATTGATAAGCAAAATCGCGATAAGGTTTGCCATTTATTCCTATAGCCGTTTCCGGTTCGTAAAAGAGTGAGATGACGGCCGGTTTTTTCCCCTCTATTTCAGGGATCAACAAGTATCCTTCTGTCTCTTCATTGGGGGTCCAGTAGAATCTCACACGGTGTTGAGTGAAATCTTCGCGTTGAATTGTATCCACCATCTCGAATTGCTGATTTTTGATAATCGGAGGCCATTCTCCCATCATCTCCATCCATCTGCTGCGGATTTCTTCTCGTCGTATTTGCCACTCCTGTTTTGTTTTTACCGTATCTCCGTGATAAAATATAAGAGGGGAACGATAATCTCCATATTTTCCCCTGAACTCCTCGGGAGGAGTGGAATAGGAACCAATTGGCGATTCTGAAAAAGCATTTTGTATGAAACGAGTATGATAACTGTTCTCACACAAGAGCATGATTAAAAGCGAGTTCCATATGACACCTTTGAAAATAAATAATTTTAAATACATTGTAGGTATAGGCGTTTAGGTCGCCCGTTGTTTATTACTATCATTTAGTCTTTTAGGCTCAGTGTTTACCATCTTTCTCATCTCCATAACGTCACCCTTACTCGCCATGAAAAACAGGAAGTGATCAAAGAATAGATAAACCCATTTTCTCAGTCATCATTTTGCGTATTATACGCTATTATTAAAATAGCCGGGAGTCTTCTGTCCCTGAAATCAATCCGATAATCCGGATAGTACGTTCGTAATCGAAAGGATTTTCTTTCTCCCTGTTTTCTTTGTAGAACGATTCTCCCCATTGTGGCATATTGCCTGCCTTTTGGTTATTTTTCCATCGGAGGAATAGCTGTTCCGATTTCTCTGTTTCTCCCAATTGGTATAGAGCCACGCACTGTAACAACGTATTAGCGGAATTTGGGCTCAAAATGGAGTAAGCTACCTTTTCAAGATAGTTCTTTTTCATATTGAAATCACCCGATTGGGTGTAGCGCATCGCGCTTAACCACTCTTCTATTCTTGTATCGATTACTTCGTCATAGGGCTTTCCGACACCTAAATTACGGGGCCACAGGTATGCATCTTCAATTTTTTTGGCAGCCAGTTTCAAGTTGCCAGCATGCAATGCATCTGCGGCAAGCATGAGTTTGGTTTCCAGGTAAAGCAACCTGCCGTCACTGGCTCCTTCAAAGGGGAGGATGTGGATGCCGGCCAATACTTTTTCGGCATCGTTATACTGTTTGTTCCGGATCAGCGTACGGGCGTATAAGGAGCCTGTCGGGAAATGATCTCTATTTTTCTTGTAAAACGGGGCAATCACGTTCAATGCTTCCCCTGATTTTGATTGACTCAGATAAAATCGGGTGAGCGCATGTACATATCGCCATTCCTTGGGATTTAACGAGATCGCTTTTTGTATATCTTTTTCCGCATTTTTGGTGATGAACTGGGATCTGAGTATATAAAAAGGGGCGAAATCGGGTTTATCTCCCGCAGACTCCAACAGTTGGAGAGCCTTTTCCCTGTTATTCCTAAAAGCATGGAGTAACGAGAGGAAATAACCTGCTTTCCATGAACTCCCATTTTCTATTGCCCATTCGAAAACCTGCTCACTTTCGTCACGAAAAGGAAAAATAAGACCGGGGTCGAGGTTTTCGGCTTTTTCCAAAGCTGCAGCATCCTTTTTCAGGAAAGCGATCCAATATTGTATTTCAGGATGCGGTGGTGCCATATTAAAGACCGCTAATGCTCTTTCATTTAGCCCTAAAGCGTTATACCAGATTCCCAGTTCCAGATAAATCTCTTCCGGCATCTCACATTGTATGTGCTTTTGGAAGATCTCCCTGTTCAGCTGTGTTTTGTTTTGCAGGTATTTTTCAAAACGCACGAAATGGTTCAACGGATCTGCCGATTGTATAAGCTCTTGGTAATGGGTTGCCTGTTTCTCATCACCTGTTATCCGGTGAAGCAAGAAGAGTAGCTGTAAGCTTTCTATATTATACCGGTTATTTATCAGGCTTTTATCGGCATATCCGATCGCTTTGGCATATTCTTTCTGTAATAGATAAATTTTGGAGAGTTCGGTAAATGCGGCGCTCCTGTAGGGCGAAGAGAGCGCGGCCACTTCGAATCCATCGAGGGCATCATACTCTTTTTTCAGTTTCAATGCCGCCCGCCCATATTCGAAATTGGCGGCGGGATCGTATGTGTCAATGGATAATGCCTGGCAGGCATAATGGAAAGCCGAGTCATAGTCCATCTTATGGTAGCAAAGGCGGGACATTTCCGTTAATGAGGGGATAAAGTAAGGGTCGTGTTCCAGAGATTTGCGGATAAATGTCTCAGCCTGGTCGTATAATCTTAATCCCGAGAGGTCCCTTCCCCGGAGATATTGCCCTTGGGCGGTATTCCAATTGAATTGGTCGTTTTTATTGGCCGGTCTTTGTAGCTCTTTGCTGTCATTACTCCATAATGTTTGGTTTGCGAACTGTATGGACTGCACCGCTCCGCCCTTTAATGTAGAGGATTGGAAGAGGTAGTTTTTGGCAGTTTCCAATGAGAGCTGTTGTCTAAAAAGCTCTTTCCCTTCCTTGTTGTACAATTTCAACGTGTCGGTCATTGTCTGTAATGGGTACAGGTTGAACGAGAAAAATCCTTCACCCCGGTTGACATGTATAACTC
>JAAYFR010000314.1 GCA_012728155.1 Bacteroidales bacterium
CCTTATAGCGAGCGATAATCCAAAAAAGTTTCGGATATTCACAGTTAAATCGCTATTTTTGCGATAAATTTCTGATCTACTTTTGAAATGGCAAAGAACAAACTGGCCAAATTTGCCGATATGGCCACCTACGAGAACGTATTTCAATACTCGTATGAAACGTTGAAGAAAGAGAGTTTCCCTTTCAAGGGGAAATGGGAGGATTTTTTTGGCAATAAAAATCCGATTGTATTGGAACTGGGGTGTGGTAAAGGGGAATATACTGTCGGTCTGGCCCGCAAATTCCCGGAGAAGAACTTTATCGGGATCGACATCAAGGGGGCACGCATGTGGACAGGAGCTACACAGGCTTTAGACGAAGGGTTGACAAATGCTGCTTTCCTTAGAAGTCGCATCGAGTTTATCCACCACTTTTTCACGGAAAATGAGATATCAGAGATATGGATCACCTTCCCCGACCCACAGATGAAAAAAGCCAACAAACGGCTCACCTCCCCCCGGTTTATGGAGCAATACAGCCATGTCCTCAAAGAGGGAGGCATCATTCATCTGAAAACCGACAGTAATTTCCTTTACAAGTACACCAAAGCAATGATAGAAAAAAACCGACTTACACTGCTTTTTGAGACAGATGATCTATACAATTCCGGTTTGAATGAAGATATGCTCGAAATCCGCACTTTCTATGAACAACAGTGGCTCTCTCGTGGTTTAAACATCAAATATATCCGATTTCACTGCCCGAAAAATCACAATTGGGTAGAGCCGGAGGTAGAAATTGAAAAAGATGATTACCGCAGCTTCGGTCGCAATGCACGTATCCTGATGTGAGGATGAAAAGAAATGAAAAATCAACAAATCAATATAATGACTCCATATCCACAACTGATTATCGACGCACTGAAGAATGTGCGTTACCCCGGAACGGGACAGGACATTGTCACTGCCGGCATGGTCGCCGACAACATCCGTATCGAAGGAATGAAAGTGAGCTTCTCGCTCATCACTGAAAAGGCTAATGACCCCTTTATCAAGTCGGTCGTAAAGATGGCAGAGCAGGCTATCCTGATGTATGCCGACCCGGATATCGAAATAAAAGGAAATATATCCGTACAATCGAGGCAGGCACCCCGTCCCGATCTTCCCCATTTGCTGCCAGGAGTAAAGAATATCATTGCAATAGCATCGGGAAAGGGAGGTGTGGGGAAAAGTACCGTATGCACCAATCTTGCTGTAGCATTAGCCCAGAAAGGATATAAAGTAGGACTGCTGGATGCCGATATCTTTGGCCCGTCCGTTCCCAAAATGCTTGGCGTGGAAGATGCCGCACCTGAGTTGGTGAAAAAAGAGGGACGCGACCTTATCGTCCCCATTGAAAATTGGGGAATTAAAATGCTCTCCATAGGCTTTTTCGTCAAAAAGGAAAATGCAGTAGTATGGCGCGGGGCCATGGCCGGTAATGCGCTGAAGCAGCTGATTGGCGATGCCGACTGGGGAGAGCTGGATTATTTCCTGATCGATTTCCCTCCCGGAACAAGCGATATCCATCTGACATTGGTACAGACACTCCCCATCACCGGTGCGGTGATCGTAAGTACCCCCCAGGCGGTGGCACTGGCGGATGCCCGCAAAGGGATCAGCATGTTCACCGGAGAGAAGGTAAATGTCCCCATCCTGGGACTGGTAGAGAATATGGCATGGTTCACACCGGCCGAACTACCCGAAAACAGATATTATCTCTTCGGCAAGGAGGGTTGTAAACAGTTGGCGGAAGAGCAAGGACACGCTTTGCTGGGACAGATACCCATCGTACAAAGTATTCGCGAGGGGGGTGATGGAGGTCAGCCGGTTGCATTACGTCAAGAGAGCATCACCGGCATGGCATTCTCCCAACTTGCCGACAACTTGGTGGAAGCTGTCGACAAACGGAATCGGGAACTACCCAAAACCCAAATTGTGGAAGTTAAACAAAAGTAAGTCGGAATCATCACTACCTCCTCGGTTCGGAACAAGTTGTTCCGATTTATCGGAATTGGCACATCAATTATGAAACATCCTCTACATCAATTTCAGTTTTGTCCGAAGTGTGGTTCAAAGCGCTTCCTCGAGTACAATGAAAAGTCGAAGCGCTGTTCCGACTGCGGGTTTAACTATTATTTCAACTCGTCGGCTGCCGTGGTTGCGGTCATTGAGAACAGCAAGGGTGAGGTACTGGTCGCCCGCAGGGCGAAAGATCCTGCCCGGGGCACATTCGATCTTCCCGGTGGTTTCATCGATTTATTTGAGACGGCAGAAGAGGCGGTAGCCCGTGAAATAAAGGAAGAGACGGGTTTGTCGGTAAATTCATCACAATATCTCTTCTCCATTCCAAATATTTATCTATATTCGGGGTTTGAAGTGCATACTGTGGATATCTTCTTTAGGTGCAAGGTAGATGATTTCAATCATCTCACAGCCCAAGACGATGTCTCAGAGTTGCTTTTTATCTCTTATGATTTGATTAATCCATCTGACTTCGGATTAGTCTCAATTCGTAAAGGAGTCGAAAAATTATTATGTGAGAATAAACAATCCTAAAATATGAAGAAAATAATCTTACTGTTCACACTGGCTTTTATTGTGCAAATCGGTACGGCACAAAAGACGACATACCACTCCCAGCCGGAACAACTCTTCAACCGTGGAAAAGAGATGTTCGTTGGAGGAAATTGGGAAGGAGCAGAGCAATTGCTGGGCACATTCGTCAAAGGGAGTGGCGATGCCTATTTGAAAGAGGAGGCAGCCTATATGATGGCATTGTCTTCATTTTATCGCGGCAGCGATAACAGTGGCAATAATATGATGAACTTTCTCGAGGCATACCCCGAAACCAGCCATCGCCACCAGCTCTATTTCCTGATCGGCTCCTACTATTTCGACAGGGAAGAGTGGCAGGCTGCCGAAGTACGATTCGACGAAGCCGACCTCGACTACCTCACGCTCTCCGAACAGGAGGATTACAGTTTCCGTTCCGCTTACACCCAACTCCAGTTGGGCAACAAAGAGGGAGCCACCCGTTTATTCGGACTACTGTCGCAAAACAGCCGTAAGTACCGGGATGCAGCCGATTTTTACCTTGGTTACATCGACTACTCCAACGGCAATTATGCAGAGGCGTTGCGTCGCTTTGAACGATTACGGGATCATCCGGAATATAGCCGGGAAATTGCATTCTATACGGCCCAAGGCACTTTTTTCGACGGGAAGATTGAAGATGCTGTCAGATTGTCGGAAGCTTTTGTAAGTAGGTATCCTTCCAGTGAACACCTTACCGAAGCATACCGGATTCTTGGCAACAGTCATTACCGGTTGGGCCAAGCTTCCAGAGCAATACCCTATTACGAGAAATATCTTTCCGGCGTTAAAAAGCCGCTCAGGGGTGATGCTTATTTTATGGGGTTATCCTATTTCGAAACGGCCAATTACAATAAAGCGGTAGAGATGTTCCAGCAGGCGGTGGGAGAGCCGGACCAACTCACCCAAAATGCCCAACTGCAGTTGGGGCAAACCTATCTGAAGTTGAATCAGAAACAGTCGGCACAGATGGCCTTCGAAGCGGCTTCACGCACCAATTTCGATACACAGGCACGCGAAACGGCCATGTTCAACTACGCCCTATTGTCCCATGAAACCAATTTCTCCGTCTTCAGCGAATCGATCACCCTGTTTGAGAATTTCCTCCAGGAATTTCCCAACTCACCCCATAAAGATCAGGTAAACGATATCCTGGCTGAGACTTTCCTCACCACAAAAGATTATACCGCCGCCCTGAATGCGATCAACCGTATCAACAACCCCGGGCGTCGCATATTGGAGGCGAAACAGATGATTTTTTTCCAGCTGGGTACCCAAGCGTTTATCAACGGCAATATGAATGAAGCGGTACAGCATTTCAACAACAGCATCAGTTTGGGCAATCAGGATGTCACAGTCCGCAACAATGCCTATTTCTGGAGAGGTGAAACCTATTACAGGATGGGAAACTACACCAATGCGGCTACCGATTTCCGGCAGTTCACCCAAAGTGCTACCTCTGCCAACGAGAACTACTCCCTTGGATGGTATAACTTGGGATATGCACTCTTCAAGCAACAACAATACAATCAGGCGGTCAATGCTTTTCAACAATATATTGCCGCAGAAAATACCAGAACTCGCCCTGAATACGCTGATGCACTTAATCGTATCGGCGACAGTTACTATTTTAACCGCAATTTCAATGAAGCGGAACGATTCTACGCGCAGGCGGCGGAGATCAACCCCTCCTCTGCCGACTATGCTGCCTATCAACGGGCATTCGTGATGGGATTGCAGCGCAACTACCAAGGAAAGATCACAGCCCTGGACAACCTGATGCGCAGCTATCCCAATTCCCAATATTTTGATGATGCCCTCTATGAGAAAAGCCGCGCACTCACCATGCTCAACAGGGAAAGCGAAGCTATTGGCGTGTTGCAACGTCTTGTGAATGAATTTCCAAAAAGTCCGCTTGCCGGCCAGGGAGGCGTTCAGTTAGGGCAGTTGTATTACAACTCCGGCAACTACCAACAAAGTATCGCCGCCTATAAAAATGTGATTACCAACTTCCCCGGTTCCGACGATGCACGTAACGCCCTGAGCTCCCTGGAGACGGTCTATCGTGATATGAACGATATCGATAACTATGTGAAATATGCCAATTCGTTGCCGGGCGGAATGCGTATCACACCGTCGAGACAAGACTCGCTCACCTATCTGGCAGCCGAAAGCGTCTATATGCGCGGTAATCGCACCGATGCCGAGTCGGCCATGACAAAATATATCCAATCGTATCCCAATGGTGCTTACAGCAGCGATGCCCATTACTATCTCGGCGTGATTGCCGATGAAAGGAAAAACCAGGATTTGGCCTTATCGCACTTCAGGAAAGTGATCGATGCCGGCAATCTGAAATTCCTCGACAACTCCCTCATCTACACCGCACAGACTGAATATGGAAACGGCAACTTCCGTCAGGCACTGGCAGACTACTCCAGACTGGCCAACTCAGCCAGGAACGCCCCCAACCGACAACTGGGACAACTGGGA
>JAAYFR010000315.1 GCA_012728155.1 Bacteroidales bacterium
CTCCGAATATGCATTGGAAGGGTTCAAAGTGGATGCAACTGACTATCTCCTGAAACCGATCGATTACCAGGATTTTATACGCTCAGCCAAGAAAGTATACCGCCAGTATCTTTTGACACACGGAGCAACGGATGGGCAAGGTAACAAAAATGTACTCTTCGTGCGGTCGGAATACAAAATGATTCCCATTTTTATTGAAGAGATCATTTTCATTGAGAGCCGTAGCGAGTATGTACGCATATTCCTGCATGAGAAAAGGCCTATTATGACCCTCGGCAGTTTAATATCGTACCAAAAGAGGTTACCTCCCAATTTATTTCTACGTGTACACAGGTCTTATATCGTCAATCTTTCCTCAATAAAATGCATTGAAAGAAAACAGATAATACTTACCAATGGTATGAATATACCTGTGGGCAAACTATACGAAACCGACCTGAAAAAATATATCAGTAAGAATGTTCACACAAAATAAGGTTGCTGAACAAAATAATTCGATATTGTTATAACATTATTTATTCTCGTTCGAAAACGAATAGGGAAAATCAGAGTTATGAATACCTCGCTCTTTATTAGGTGTGGTGGACATTACGAACTCTATCTTCGCACCGTTCATCAACTGCTCGTGCGTGAAATAATTCTTCGTGTATTCCCTTCCATTTACCTTGATACCCGAAATATACCGTGTCTCCCTGCTGTTATTCGGCGCACTGATCTCAATCTTATTCCCGTTCTCAAGATGAACGCTCATCTTATTGAACTGCGGGGAACCGATCACATACTGGTCGCTACCGGGACAAACCGGATAGAACCCGAGTGCGGAGAAGACGTACCACGCCGAAGTCTGCCCATTGTCCTCATCGCCGCAATAGCCATCAGGATGGTGACTATAAAGCTTATCCATTACCTCACGCACCCAATACTGCGCCTTCCACGGCTCACCGGCGTAATTATAAAGATAGATCATATGCTGGATGGGTTGGTTGCCATGGGCATATTGTCCCATATTCATCACCTGCATTTCTCTGATCTCATGGATAACTCCTCCGTAATAGCTGTCGTCGAAGAGCGGAGGCATCACAAATACGGAATCGAGCATATGTACAAACTCCTTTTTACCACCCATCAGGTCAATCAATCCTTGTGGGTCATGGAATACCGACCAGGTATAGTGCCAGCTATTCCCTTCGGTAAAGGCATCGCCCCATTTCGTGGGGCTGAAGGGGGACTGGAACGACCCATCTTTATTACGTCCGCGCATCAGCTTATACTCTGGTGAATAGAGGTTCCGGTAATTCTGACTGCGCTTGGCAAACAGGTCGATCTCTTCCTGGGGGCGGTTCAGCGCTTTGGCCAGTTTGTAAATGGTCCAGTCCGCATAGGCATATTCCAGTGTACGCGCCGCATTTTCACGGATTTCCACATCATAGGGAACATAGCCTAACGTATTGTAATATTCATGTCCTAAACGTCCTGTGGAAGATACTTTCGGATGTACGTTCTTCGTACCGTGCAACATTGCCTCATAGAGAGTTTCGATATCATATCCGCGTAAGCCCTTCAAATAGGCGTCGGCTACCACCGAAGCAGAATTGTTGCCGATCATGATCCCGCGGTGACCGGGACTTGCCCATTCCGGCAGGAATCCACTCTCCTTGTATGTATTGACCAATCCTTCCTGCATCTCCACGTTCACCGACGGGTACACCAGGTTCAGGAAGGGGAAGAGTGCACGAAATGTGTCCCAGAATCCGGTGTCGGTGTACATATATCCGGGAAGGACTTCGCCGTTGTAAGGGCTGTAATGGATAATGTTCCCTTTCGCATCAATCTCATGAAATTTGCGGGGAAACAGGGTAGAGCGGTAAAAAGTGGAATAGAACGTACGTCTCTGATCTAGGTCACCTCCTTCAATCTCTATTTTCCCAAGCAGATCATTCCAGGCATCACGCCCTTCCTGCTTCACCGTTTCGAAATCCTTTCCACTCACCTCCTTCAGATTTTGCCAAGCCTGTTCATAACTGATAAAAGATGATGCTACCTTGGCAATCACCCTCTCCCCCTTTCGGGTAGCAAAGCCGATAAAAGCACCGGTATGATTGGCTTCCAACTTATTGCCCTGCACCTGAATTTCTCCATCCTTCACCATATTCTGGTACTGGAACGGTTTATCGAACACCATCACAAAATAGTTTTTGAAGTTTTCCGGCACACCACCACTGTTGCGGGTGGTATAACCGATAATGGCATTCTTTTCAGCTATAATCTCCACAGCCGAGCCCCTGTCGAATGCATCTACAAGAACATAGGATTTTTCCGATTCCGGGAATGTAAACCGAAAGACAGCTGCCCTTTCGGTCGGCGTAATCTCAGTGGTGACATCATAATCAGCCAAATAAACACTGTAGTAGTAAGGCTTTGCCTCTTCCGCCTTATGCGAATACCAACTGGCCCGCTTCTCCTGATCGAATTCCATCTTGTCCGTCATCGGGAAAATGGAGAACTGTCCATAGTCGTTCATCCATGGGCTGGGCTGGTGCGTCTGTTTAAATCCCTGTATCTTATGGTCTAAATAGGCATATTGCCAGCCATCACCATTCTTTCGGGTCTGCGGTGTCCAGAAATTCATTCCCCAAGGCATTGCAATTGCAGGGTAGGTATTCCCATTGGAAAGGGAAAATTCAGATAATGTACCCATCAGGATATCCACATAGTCCACCGGATCACTCTTCAACTGATTTGCAGCATTTATAGTAGATATCACGGACAGCAAAAGAGCAGTCCCAATAACAAACAATTTCTTCTTCATTTTTATTTATAAACTTACTATATCGAATTGATCAAATCCATTTTCCCCTTACGTTCCAGATCCAAGATCAATTCACCAAACAGAGTATTTACCCAAGCAAACCATGTCCGGGTAAAATTCATTGGATCATCTTTATGGAACGACTCATGCATAAAACCGGTATCTGCATCGGTATCACGCAACATCCGCAGGCAATCCCGGATTTCGTCATCACGATCGCTGGTCTGTGCACGCATGATAATACTCATTGGCCAGACCATATCATATCCGATATGTGGACCTCCAATCCCCTCTCCGGCAGCTCCTCGAAAGAAATAGGGATTATCTTCACTCCACACCAGTTTTCTTGTATTCTGATAGATAGGGTCCTCTTTTGCCACACCGTCTAAGTACGGTAATGCCAGCAAACTGGGTATATTGGAATCGTCCATAAAATAAGCATTCCCGAAACCATCCACTTCAAAAGCGTATACTTCCCCATATTTAGGATGATGTACAATAGCATATTTCATAAGGGCATCATATACTTCGTCGGCCAGCCTCTTGCTTTCTGTAGCCAAAGCATCATCTTTGACAACTATTGCTGCAATTTCGGAGATTTGGTTCAGTGAAGTGACAGCAAAAAAGTTGGATGGGACCAAAAACTGGAAGGTGGTCGCATCATCCGAGGGGCGGAAAGTGGAGACGATCAGACCTACAGGATTGACCGGATTGCCATATCCATCATTGTTAACGGTATCGAGTTGCCGCTCAGTCACCCTTTGAAATTTATAAGGACCAGGATTATCTTTCCGTTGCTGTTCCTTAAATGTTTGTATCACAACTCCCATCGCCTTTTTCCAGTCTGTGTCGAATACCGAACTGTCGCCAGTTGTTTTCCAGTAGTTATAAGCCAGTCGTACGGGATAACAGAGTGAGTCGATTTCTCATTTGCGCTCATGAATCATAGGAGTCATTTTGGTACGGTCTTTCTGCCAGGAGCCGTCCGGCCTGGGCTCATTATAGAAAGCATTGGCATAAGGATCAATCAGGATACACTGCGTTTGGCGGTTGATTAAGCCGGCAATCAGTTGTTTCAGTTTTGCATCCGACTGGGTAAGCGGCAAGTAAGGCCATACCTGTGCCGATGAATCGCGGAGCCACATAGCGTCTATATCACCGGTAATGACAAAGGTGTCGGGCTTACCGTTTTTAGTGCTGAAGCTTACCGTTGTATCCAACGTATTTGGGAAACAATTTTCGAACATCCATGCAAGCTTGGCATCTTTGATTTTCGATTTTACCCTTGTAATGGTCTGCTCCACTGCCGTTGAAGTAAAATGTCGGGCAGCAGGTATCGGACGGTTAGAAACATATGTACCCTTTACCACCTCTCCCCTCACTGAGGAGGCACTCCAGGCGGGGCCTACGGCAAGTGCCGTCAGTCCCACGGCAGTTTGTTTAATAAAATTTCTACGCGTTGTCATAATTATGTTGGACGGTCATTTTCTATATTACCAAGTCTATCATTCCCTTTCTACAAATTGAATGGGAAGTTTTTTTCGGAATCCCTCTTTAAAAGAGATCAGCGTCTCTGTCCTCGACAGACCGAGAGGTTGCAATTCCGAATGAATAATACGCAACAAATCCTTGTTGTTCTTTGCAAATACCTTGATTAAAAGATCATACTGACCGGTAGTATAGTAACACTCCACTACTTCGGGTATCTTCTCCAATTCTTTTACAACATACTCAAAGGTAGAAGGGGAGGTGAGAAAAATTCCCACATAGGCGCAGGTCTCGTAACCGATCTTTTCAGCATCCAGAAGGAACTCGGAGCCTTTGATCACCCCCAATCCGGTGAGTTTTTGTACCCTTTGATGGATTGCCGCACCCGAAACGCCACATGCACGAGCCACTTCCAGAAAAGGGATACGTGCGTTATCCACTATCATCCTGAGGATCTTTTCATCCAGTTCGTCTAATTCATGATGTGCCATAGATCTGTTTTAAATTGAATATTATTAGTGTAGCTGATGTATTACCA
>JAAYFR010000316.1 GCA_012728155.1 Bacteroidales bacterium
ATCTTTATCAGGTCGACGAACTCTTTGCCGTAACGTTTTGCCTATCCTGCACCTACTCCGGGAATATTTTGAAGCTCTTCCAAAGTGATGGGATAGGAGGTCGCCATCGCCTCGAGCGACGAAGGTTGAAAGATGACATAGGGAGGAACATTCAATTTCTTCGATAGTTTTTTTCTCAAATCCTTCATCATCGAGAAAAGAACCGGATCGGCCGCCCCACCACTTCCACCGGCAGAGATCACATCCGAGTCGTCATTTTCGGGATCAGCCATGCCATCTTCATCTTCATCATCTTTCGTAATTTTAAAGGAGACAGGGTTTTTAAAGAACTCTTTTCCCTTCTTGGTGATCTTAAGAATACCGTAATTTTCGATATCCTTTTTCAGGTAGTTATCAAGCAAAGCCTGGCGAATCACCGTTTCCCAGGTGCTCTCTTCCTCGTCGGCACCCGATCCGAACTCTTCCAGTTCGTTATGCCCGTATGTCTCTATATCGGATGACTCTTTCCCTACAAGGAAATGGATAAGATAATCTGCTTTTTGTTTTTCTTTGAGAGCGCCAATCGCTTCCAATACAGTAATAAGTAACTCTTTTGCTTCCACTTTATTCTTTGGATTTAAACAGTTGTCACAATGTTCACAATTCGGTTCGTTATATTCTTCTCCAAAGTAGTGCAGCAGCACCTTCCTCCGGCATACTGATGTTTCTGCATAAGCGGCCGTTTCCAGCAGCAGCTGTTTTCCGATCTCCTGTTCAGAGACCGGCTTGCCCTGCATGAAACGTTCCAGCTTCTGCAGGTCTTTTTCGGAATAGAATGCGATGCATCTGCCCTCTCCGCAGTCGCGTCCGGCACGTCCGGTCTCCTGATAATAACCTTCGAGACTTTTGGGAATGTCGTAATGGATCACGTAGCGCACGTCGGGTTTATCGATCCCCATACCAAAGGCGATGGTAGCAACAATCACATCCACCTTCTCCATCAAAAATGCATCCTGGTTGTTGCTGCGGGTAATTGCATCCATTCCCGCGTGGTAGGGCAATGCTTTGATGTCATTGGCTTGAAGGATCTCCGAGAAGTCGTCTACCTTTCGTCTGCTCAGACAATAGACAATCCCCGATTTCTTCCCTTGGGAGAGGATATATTTGATGATCTCCCGGTCGATCTGGTCGGTCTTGTTGCGGATCTCATAATAGAGATTGGGACGGTTGAAGGATGATTTGAATACGGCCGCATCGGTCATCCCGAGATTCTTTTGGATGTCGTGCTGCACCTTGGGGGTGGCCGTAGCAGTCAAAGTGATGATAGGACGCATACTGATCTCACTGATGATAGGCCTGATACGCCGGTATTCCGGTCGGAAATCGTGACCCCATTCAGAAATACAGTGTGCCTCGTCCACAGCATAAAATGAGATGGGGATATTCCGGAGAAATTCCACATTTTCTGTTTTGGTGAGCGATTCCGGCGCTACATAGAGCATCTTGGTCTTGCCGGAGAGTACATCCCTTTTCACCTCTTCTACCTCCTGCTTGTTGAGCGAAGAGTTTAAAAAATGTGCAATACCATTCTCCTCACTATAGTTGCGCATGGCATCTACCTGATTCTTCATCAGTGCGATAAGTGGCGAAATAACAATGGCCGTCCCCTCCATCAGCAGCGCAGGGAGTTGGTAGCAGAGAGATTTTCCACCACCGGTAGGCATCAATACAAAAGTATCCTTCCCCGATAAGATACTTCTAATGATCACCTCCTGGTTACCTTTAAAAGTATCGAACCCGAAATATCTCTTTAAACTTTTGTATAATAGATCTTGTTTTCTCATTGAGCAAATCACTCTGTAATCAAATTTGCCTTTTCTGAAAGGCAACTACAAATTTAGGAAAGTATTTTATATTTCCAAATAAGATTTTTGTAATACAAAATGAATATATGTGGGGGTTGTTTAAAACCACCTAAATTCAATGTTGAATGGAAGAAAGAGAACCAAAAAAAACGCAAGCTGAACATGCGTTTTTTTGATCCACACGCGACTGGTATTCATTGGCCGGAGGGAGGAAATGGAGAATATGTCAAGCAACTCTCAAATGGTGGAGATCAGAATTCTCCAGCTGCTTCGCAGCATATTCGCGGGTAACATGCATTTTCTTCTTCTCAAGAGTGGAGGAGGGAAGGGTGAACATCGCTTCAATCATAATCGCTTCTACGATGGAACGCAGCCCGCGTGCCCCCAGTTTAAACTCAATTGCCTTGTCGACGATGTATCCATAGGATTCCTGATCGAAAGAGAGAGTTATATTGTCCATCTCAAACAATTTTTGATATTGCTTGATAATTGAGTTCTTGGGCTCAACCAATATACGCAGCAGCGCATCCCGGTCGAGTGGCTCTAAGTAGGTGAGCACGGGAAGTCGCCCGATGATCTCAGGAATCAGACCAAACGATTTGAGATCGAGCGGAGTGATATACTTCATCAGGTTATTCCGGTCGATTACCGATGTCTGGTTGCTGGCAGCATAACCTACCACACGTGTGTTGAGGCGCTGGGCAATTTTTTTCTCTATCCCGTCGAATGCTCCCCCACAAATAAATAATATGTTTTTTGTATTTACAGCGATCATCCTCTGCTCCGGGTGTTTCCTGCCTCCTTGAGGCGGCACATTCACCACCGAGCCTTCAAGCAGTTTCAACAATCCCTGCTGCACTCCTTCACCGCTCACATCGCGGGTGATGGAGGGGTTGTCGCTCTTACGGGCGATCTTGTCGATTTCATCGATAAAGACGATCCCCCTTTCTGCGGCATTTACATTGTAGTCGGCAACCTGAAGCAGACGGGTGAGAATACTTTCTATATCTTCTCCCACGTAGCCGGCTTCGGTAAGCACGGTGGCATCCACAATCGTAAAGGGAACTTGTAGCATCTTTGCAATGGTTCTGGCCAGCAAAGTCTTGCCTGTGCCGGTTGCCCCCACCATAATGATGTTCGATTTCTCAATCTCCACATCATCCTTACTGTTCTTCTGCAAGATACGCTTATAATGGTTATAGACCGATACCGACAGGAAACGCTTCGCACTCTCCTGTTTGATTACGAACTCATCTAAAAATTCTTTAATCTGTGCCGGCTTGGGGAG
>JAAYFR010000317.1 GCA_012728155.1 Bacteroidales bacterium
AGTTGATTCTCACCGGCACCCGTACTATAGACCCCCATTTCAGCATCCGGATATTCTCTAAAATACATATGATTAGAACGACTTGTATTGCGTGATTGGTAGAATCGATAAGTAAAATCGGCTGTCACACTCAATGATTTTATCGGTGTAATGACAATACGGCTGGTATTGGCAAAATCAGTAGCAATATTGGTAAGTCGGTGTGAATTTTCACCAAGAATTATATGACGTCCGTTCGCCACTTTATAGCTGCTATAGGGTGTACTATATATCCACGAACCATCGGGGTTCTGCATGGGGATATTGGCTAATGCGTGTCGTGCACTGTAGCCAAGTGTATTATCCACACTCCCATCACCTAACGAGGTGTATTTTGATGTAAAAAATGATGTGTTGTTTGACAGTGTCGACCACTTATTGATATTGAAGTCAATTTTAGATCTCAAATTATATCTTTCATACATATCGGGATGCTGTCTCTGTATACCTTCCTGTCTGTCATAGGCACCGGAAACAAGATATTTCACATCGTTTGATCCACCATTGAATGAGACACTGTGCTTCTGTACCGGACGTTGTTCACGGTATAGCATATCCCACCAGTCGTAATTCCCATAGTAAACCCATTGGTTTCTACCGTTCCTTACATCTTCCACAACCCATGGACGATCGGGATGCTCTGTCTTGTCGTTAACACGCGCCAGCAATTGCTGCATATCATGGTCGGTATAGTTGAAATATAAAGTACCAGAGTCTGCATTCCAAAATTTGTTGACAGTATATACAGACCAGTAACCTCTATTTTCGTAATCGGTAGATGTGGTTGTTTCTTCCCATCCTAAACGGCCGCTGTAACGCACCATCGCTTTTCCACCCCTATCTGTTCCCGATTTAGTGGTGACAAGAATTACACCAAATGCTGCACGTGCCCCATATACAGCAGCAGCTGCAGCATCTTTAATCACGGAGATAGATTCTACGTCATTTGGATTGACACGATTGAGGTCGCCCTCCACACCATCAATCAACACAAGCGGTGAGGCACCATTGATAGAGGTGATACCGCGCACATTAATAGAAGGAGTACTCCCCGGTTTACCTGAAGAAGTGGTAATATTAAGACCTGGAACTGCCCCCTGTAACATGTGAGTTACCGAATGAGCCACACGGTCTTCGAGTTCTTTACCCCCTACAACCGACACCGAGCCGGTTAGATTGACACGTTTCTGTGTACCATACCCCACAACCACCGCTTCATCAAGCAGGACGGCATCTTCTTTCATATAGATGGTAATGCTCGTCTGGTTTGCCGAAAGCTTTATCTTTTCGGTAACATATCCCACAAATGAGACAGTAAGGGTAGCTTCTCCTGATGGAACTTCAAGTTCAAAATTTCCATTCAAATCAGAAATTATACCTTTAGTCGTACCTTCAAGCTGAACTGTTACTCCAATCATAGGTTCTTGTTCAGCATCAAAGACTTTCCCGGAAACGACTCTTTTTTGAGCCGACAAGGAAAATCCTCCTCCAACCATCAGAAGTAGAAATAGGACAAATAGTCTATATTCTCTCATAAAATAATTGTTTTTTAAATTAGAATTTATTGTTTTTGTTTATAGGATATCTATTTTTTTATATATTCGCTGGTTGAGAATGCTTTGGGCCGTTCCATATTCTCACTCCATGTGTTGCCAAATTCATCCTTAACGGTAATGTGCAGATCCACATCTGCATCTTTTGCTTTCACCTTAAAAAAATGGGTAAACTCATTTGTCACAAATGATGGTGTGGAAGTAAGGTTGGACTGGTTGAATCTCTTTACAGAGAGTGCCGCTATATGAAGTGGATCATAAGCCCACACCTCCTGATGTGTCAGCTTATTACCCTCCTCATCCACCACACTCAATGTCCAATTTCGATTCCAGTTCCAGATATTGATCAGCACCTCGTTATTACTGTTGGGCGGATAGGCTGTAACATACTGTTGATAAACCCTCTTCGTTGCATCAGGAACAGAAGTGGGCATCAAAGGCACATCGGCCATCGAGAAATGGACATTGTTCAGATCATAAGATCTAAACTGATACTCTTCCGGCCATCCGGTAGCTTTATATTTCCTCTTTATATCGGTTCCAGACACATCCCAGATACCATAACCACCTGGTGTCCCATCCGGACTGATATGTACGCCGGCGGTAAGGTGTCCCGACCACCACCAGGAGGCACATACCGATCCTGAATTATGCTCATAGAATGTACGATTGTTGGTCACTATTGCATCGTCAGGTGTAACGTTGAAAGACATGTGCGTATGTCCCGTCACAAAATGTACTTTATAGCCCTCTAACGCATCAAAGAGCTGTTCGGTATTGATTACATCGTGATCATATTTGAATCCACTCCTTGTAGGATAGAACACTTGGGCATGCATCGCCACTACAATCGGTGTTGATTTATTCACATAGATAAGATCTTTCCGAAGCCAGTCTAATTGCTCTTTAGTGATCATCTTTTTATATTTTCGGGAAGTAGTTCCATCGTAGTCACTGCAATCGATATTATCCATCACTACATAATGTATTTTCCCAATGTTGAAAGAGTAATAGGTAGGAGCAATTTGATCTCGATATTTGATTTCTGCAGTAAAATCAGAGGTTCCATAAAAGTCGTTATCATGATTGCCCATTACGTGGAATAATTGTAAGTTCTTCAATTGAGAATTGATATCATTTAAGTATTGAGGAAAAGCATAAGAATTTGAATACCAATACAAATCCCACGTCATATCTCCAAGTGCAATTGCATACATCTTCTCTCCCTTATGTTGATCCATGTAATTGGTAAGGTCAGTTGTAAATTCTTTGAATTGCTTTGCATCACTTGTCCGATTCGCAAGGTGCATATCCCCAAGCATAAATAGCTTGTAAGAATCTTGGTTATTCACTTTTGTCAGTTTAAAATCAACTCTTTCAACAACGTCGGGGGTGGCCTTCAGTTTATAAAAGAACTGGGGCAATACCCCGTTAGAGGAGACTTCATATCCGCTCGGGATAGAGATAAACAGATACCCTTGCTTCTTGGCAGATTTCAGCTGATATATACCAGCTTCATTAGTCACGGTTACCTCCTCCCCATCAGATACCACCACATTTTTCAGAACACCTCCATCGTTTGTTGAGACCACTCCATAAATAGTAGTCGCTTTATCCGGCTCAAAACCAATTTCTTCAACGAGGTTTATATGGATACTCCCAAACAACTTTTTTCGGTCACCCCTTTTGATGAAGACTTTGTAACTGCCTGATTGGCATTCATTGGAAAAACGTATGGTAAAACTTTCTGAAGAGGTCTGAATAATGGGACAAACAAGCGATATGCCAGCACTCGACTCTACAATAAATATGTCTGAACTGGATGGCGATTTTCCATCTTTTACCCTAAAAGTATATTCCCCTCCTTGGGTAATATCGATCAACGACGGAAGTTCAAATTGAACTTCAAACTCAGTTACGATGTTTTCTTCTTTATTACTGCAGAGCGTAAATTGAAATACTATCACTAAAAGGAACAGAGAGCTCCATAGAAATTGTTGAATTTTTATTGTATTCATTTAAATCAGCATTACCCTTTATTCACGTAACGAAATTAACAAAAATATTAGGAGCAAGTTTATTCACGCTACATAATTAAACTTAAAATGGGACACATTAAAATAAGGTTCTTCTATCAAACTGGTACTTATTGTATTTTTTTAAAGAGATAATTTCTTTTCCTCTAATGAGGTTACATTGTCTTTCAGAATATTATATCATGATAGACAATGCAACCCCATTTTGATACTAAATCATTACGATTATTTAACTCTTTCGTAAATATATAACTCCCTAATTTCCTTCGTATAGCCTTCCTCTTTGATCGGGCCTTGCGACATCCCTAAGATAATCTGAGTTCCTCTATTATTTAATACCACTAAGTCGTCGTTTGTCGGATCGATAGAAAGTCCTTCAATTTCGCCCGCACGGCGGAAATCACTCATCTCACGGAAAAGTTCAAGGCGTCCTGCTTTAGCACCACCGGCTATAAGACCTGTGCGGGTCACTACCTTCCCATCTTTGTCAAGCTTCACAGAAAACGGGGATTCTCTCACCACTTCAGTACCTTCAACCAGTCCTGTATAAGAGACTTCACTAATATCGGCAATATAAATATTATCCGGAATTTGATAGGTAGATTCTCCATCATCAGCGGTAAACAACATTTTCCCATCTGCGATAAAAATTCCTTGTGTCCAATAGGGAGTAGGACGACATTGCATTTTTGTGTAATATTTACCTGTTTCCAAACTATAGCAATATACATAACGGCTATCCACCCAGTCTGACATCCAGATCATATTCTTCTCCCTGTCGATAGCAAGACCCGACACTTCCACCTGTCCAGACTCGGGAGACCATGGGATATCGCGTTTCCATTGCAAGGTTTCGGCATCATACACTGCAATAGCGATATTGAATCCACGCCCATATTCAAACAATTCAACTCCTGTATAGATCTCACCATTAAAGATATCGATATCTCCGAAATGATTGACCCTTTTTGGATCTTGGAATGGTTTGTCATTGGTCATTAAGAGATTACCCTCTTTGTCATATTTATACAAAGCTGTCGTATTTGACACATAATAGTAATTCTCATCAATTGCTATCCCTTGGCGTCCTTCCACCGGGATCACTCTCTTTAACCGGTATTCTTCACCGATATGCTGCGCCAACAGAGTAGATAAGGAGGCGACAATCAGCACTACTGAAACAAATATTTTTTTCATCTTTTTATTATTTATGGTTGGTATCTCAAAATTTAAAAAGTCCCATTAATTGAATTTGGTCATAGCCATCTTTTCCCAGAGCTTCCGAAGCTTTACTCGAGTAGAAACCGTGCTGGTAATTCAATTGAATTTTCAAGTTTGCTGTAGGTTGAAAAGTACACCCCAGCAATATACGGTCATAATTATTCGCTGTTGTGTCGAACACTTTGTCGTTGTAATTGTCATACCGAACTATAGGAAGGATTTCTCCATACTTAGTCTGAAGGTGGTAACCGGCAAGGAGGTATATTGAATTTTCATCGAAGCTGTTATTTTCTCCCTTTAAGATACCATATTCAGATCGCACCAGCAGACCTTTCGGATTATTATACCACGCTCCCAGAATCGTACGGTTCATCGTCTCATATGATTGGGTATATTCACCCCATCCATGTGAAGCTTTTATATTCAGGTATTTAATCGGTCTCACCGCAACAGAAGCGATGATATCTTTCGATTTATTGGGGTCATCTTTCATCGGTAAAGAGCCATTCGTTACAGAGAGATCATAGCTCATATGGTAAAAGCCATCTTGCGATGCAAAAAGATCTCCCATAATCATTACACCAAGATCGCGACCATAGTCCCCGAAATTGTATTCATAAGGATTCCTGCAAACCATGCGATAGACAATATTCGAAAAATCTACCGTCTCCAAAGTGGCAGGAGAAATATCATAATTCTCGTAGCTTAACGGTATATAATATTGGCCGGCGCGCACTTTAAAAGCAGGGCTGAAAGTATAGGTGGCAAATGCATCCATTACCTGCAGATTTTTCTGACCATTCCCGTTTAATGATCCCGCAATACCATTGAAGGCTTCAATCTGGAGTCTAAAAGCCAACTTCGGCGTCACAGTCCCGTCCGCCAACAAACGCAGCCTCTTTGCTTGAAAAGAGGATGTTCCATTACCCGCCGTACTGTAATTCCAGCCGGTTTGTAAATAACCCGAAATTTTCGGCATTTTGCCAATCAATGCGGCAAGATCGGATTTTTGCTGGGCACTGTTTTCAACAGCATCACCTTCACCATTCATAAAAGTGTTTGTCGCGGAAGCACAAAAGAAGCTTCCCACCATCAACATAATAATTAATCGAAATTTCATAAAAAAAATTCAGTGATAATAAAAAATGCTTCTCTCATCTCAAAAGATCCTGTCTTCTCCTAATCTACACTTAATCTTTGTTTCTCTGCTCCCCAAGTGAAAGCGGTAAACAAAATAGCAAGTGCACTACCTGCCAACATCAGGATAAATGCGGCATCCCATCCCAAATGATCGACAATAAAACCAATCGCAATATTGGCACCCAAGGCACCGCCAAGGTAACCGAACAGCCCGGTAAGTCCAGCAGCCGTTCCCGCAGCCTTTTTGGGGACCAGGTCAAGTGCCTGCACACCA